>JANNWE010000739.1:0-5298 GCA_031414675.1 Cytophagaceae bacterium | reverse complement strand
GAGTATGATACTCGAAAAAGGCTCATTTATGGTGTTTTTTCAGGGGTAATTCTCACATTAATTGTTTTCTCTTTCGTGCTATTTGTCGTAAATCGTCAAATTCATTTTATATATTATGGAGCCTATTTGTGCTTTTTACTTTTTTCTATTTTACTAGTGGAAGGGTATTTGGTAGATTATATTCAGAAAATTAATGCTCTTTTTTCTATATACCATTGGAGAAATGCAACCATCTGTCTTTCTACCCTTTTCTTAGGCTTGTTTATTAGATCATTTATTTTAAAAGGTGCAGAAAACAATCGATTCATTCAAAAAATATTTTTAGTTTCTATTGTATCCATTGCCACATCCCTGTTATTATTTGCACTCGAAAGGCCTTTCCGGTTAAATCATTGGCCACTACCATTACTATTGCTCTTTTTGCCATTTATATTGCTAATATTGTCTTTATTTATCCATGTTTTCATGGTTATTTATAGTTTTAAAAAAGGTATTCAGCCTTTCATAGCCAAAATGTTTTTTATAGGCTTTCTCCCCTTTTTCTTATACTCTATGTTTTCGTTGTTTCGAAACGGTGGCATGGTGCACAATAGTCCTTGGCTTTCTTACTTGATGCGACTAGGCTGCATCCTTTTCGATTCCATTATTTTATTTATAGGTATTGCATTACAAATAAAATTATTGGGGGAAGAAAAAGATAAAAACGTACAACTTGCTTTTCAAAATCAATTAAAATTGCTTCAAGAAAAAGAAAGAATCAGCAGAGATCTTCATGATAGCGTGGGCTCGCAGTTGACCGTAATATCCACAAGTTTAGACAACGCTTCTTACCAAGCAGAGAAACATTTACTGCAGCCCGAAAAAATTAATCAAATACGTGAAAGTGTCGGAGATGCCGTTCAAAGTTTAAGAGATTCTATTTGGGCCACACACCAATCTGAAATAAATATTGAAAATTTCACTCAAAGACTTAAAACCTATTGCTCTAAATTATCCAATACAGACATAGCAGTTAGTATTCATCTTTCGGAGAAGAATATTACGATCAATGCATTAACCGCACTCTGTCTGTTTCGAATACTACAAGAATGCATTCAAAATACGCTCAAACATGCCCACGCCACACAAATTTCAATTATTGGCAATTTCGAAAACCAAATAGGCAGTCTTTCTATTGCAGATAATGGAATAGGTTTTGAAATAGATGAGCTGGTTTTAAAAGAAAATTTCGGTATGGAAAATATGAAGAAGCGAATAGAAGAAATTGATGGATCCCTTCAGATAGTAGCTCATAAAAAACAAGGCACTTCCATTTTGCTACATTTCCCAATTTAAAAAAATACGACAAATGCCTTATTGATTCTCTAGTAAGATAAAGCGTATATTTGATAAAAATTTAAAGATGATAAAAGTAGGACTCGTAGATGACAACCCCACTTTGCTTCGAAATATCGGACAAAACCTATCTATATTTGAAGAAATTCAGATTGTATTTAAAGCAAATGGTGGACGTGAGGCTATTGACAATCTAAATAATCACCATCCAGATATGCTCTTGATGGATATAGAAATGCCAGAAATGGATGGAATTGAAACTACAAGAAAAGTAAAAGCACTTTTCCCTGAAATCAAAATCATGATGCTATCGGTGCTTGACCGAGAAGATAAGATATTTGAAGCCATAAAAGCGGGGGCATCTGGCTATCTGGTGAAAGACGAACGCCCATCAAAAATAGTAGCAGCAATTGAAGAATTAATGGAAGGAGGAGCCCCGATGTCGCCTATTATAGCCATGAAAACACTTCAGATTCTTAGAAAACAAGAGATTAACAATATCTCCATTGGAGAAATAGAAACCACGGAATCCTTTAACTTATCAAAAAGAGAAGTGGAAATTTTGGAAAAAATTACAGAGGGATTAAACTATAATCAAATAGCCGATCAACTTTTCATATCCTCAAAAACCGCTAGAAAACATATAGAAAATATTTATCAAAAACTGCATGTACATACCAAAATGGAAGCAGTGGCAGTAGCCCAAAAGAATAGGTGGGTGTAATTTATACTTTTGTTTTCCCTAATTCAATTTTATTTCAATACCTCTTTCCAAACGCCATAAAGTACTTTTAAATCGCTCGTATTCAAAGATTTTTTTGTTTCGTCTTTTACAAATTTACGCTTGAATGTTAGTATTGCAGCGGTACTGTCTTTAATATCGTACCCTATCACTTTTAATGCGATCAAAGGCTTGAAATCTACGGGAATAATGCTATTTGTAGTATCCCCGTACCAAATTCCGTAGCCTTTGTAAGAAAGGCTTTTCCAATCAAAATTAATATTTGGGTCGTTTTTTCGGGTAGGTGCAATGTCGGCATGGCCGATGAAATTGGCTTGTGGTATCACATACGTTTTTTTAAGATGTGCCAAAAGTTTCTCTAAAGATTCCATTTGTTTATCTCCAAACGGCTCAAAACCATTGTTGTCTAACTCAATGCCAATGCTGGAAGAATTTACATCGGTCAAGCTTCCCCAACGTCCCGCCCCAGCATGCCATGCTCTAAGGTAATCGTTTAGCATATGATGCACTGTGCCGTCTTTACAGATTACATAATGAGCACTTACACTCGTTCGTGGCAAAGTAAAGGTTTTCAACGTTTGGTCACAGCTATTTTGTGCGGTATGATGAATTATCACAAAATTAGGTTTTCGCATATTAAAATTGGTAGTGCCTACCCAATTTTTAGGCGAGCTCAAACCGACAGTATCTTTTAAATTTGACTCCGCAATAATTTTACTATATTTTTTAGCTTGCTTTTTGTAGGATTTATTGGTGGCTTTGTATGGATTTTGGGTGCAAGAAATTACAAATATTAAAAATGAAATGGCTATTAAAAATACGGCCTTTTTTTTGTTTTTCATTTACTCGAAGGAATAGTTCAAATTTAAAAAAATGATTTTGGCAAAAATAATAGAAACTATGGCTATGCTGGCACAAAAGGATTCAAATTTTATCCATCCATTCCAAACTGAGGCATAGCCACTTCGGGATTTGATAACTATGGATGTCAGCGTCTTACCCATTCTTTTCAGTGAACCCTTGATAATTCAATAGGAAATATATTTCTTATTGATCTTTAATTATTATTTTTACCTATATATTTTAAAGCAACACTTAAATATTTACCTATATATATTAAAAGATACTTTTAGTTTTTGCCTATTTATTTTAAAAGTATTGTATATTTGTGTCTATAAAGTACTGAATATTAACAATGAAGATATATAGAGATAAACTAGACGAACTCGTAAAGTGGAAAGACAAAGCTTCAAGAAAACCTTTACTGCTAAATGGTGCTCGTCAAGTAGGAAAATCATGGTTGGTGAGGGAGTTTGGAGAAAGCCATTTTAATGGAAAAGTTTTGACCATAAATTTTGAAAAAAGAAGGGATATTCATACGGTATTCGAAAAAAATTTGGATGTAAAAAGAATCATTTTAGAAATTGGGTTGGCTACCGAAACTAAAATAGCAGAAGGAGAAATTTTACTATTTTTTGACGAAATACAAGAAAGTCCAAACGCTCTGATGAGTTTGAGATATTTTTACGAAGAAATGCCTAACCTGCACCTAATTGCGGCTGGCTCCTTGCTTGATTTTGCATTTTCAAAAAATCCGTATCCAGTAGGAAGAGTAGAAACTTTAGATTTACAGCCCATATCTTTTGTTGAATTCTTACAAGCAAGGGGTCGCCATGCTACTGCACATTTTATCAAAACGGGGGAATTGCAAAACTTAGAAAGTGAGATACTCAAAAATATTCTCGAAGAAGAATACCATAACTACCTAATAGTAGGCGGAATGCCAGAATGTGTAAGTGCTTTTGTACAAAATAGCGATTATTCAGAAGTACAAAAAATACAAGACGATTTGCTTTACGCTTATGAACAAGACTTCAAAAAATACCGCCCACAAGTAAGCGAAGAATGCCTCTTGGATATTTTATCAAATGCTACAAAATTTATAGGTAACCAAATTATCTATACCAAATTATCAGAGCGATTCACTAGCCCAACCATAAAAAAAGGTTTAGAATTGCTTAAAACAGCACGTTTGCTTCATGCCGTAGAAAACGTTTCAATAAGTGGGCTTCCTTTTACAAGTTCTGGCAAGCAGTTTAAAGTATTTTATTTGGATATCGGACTAATGGTCAGAAAAAGCGGAATAGACTTCAGAAGTATATACTTTAAAAACGAACTAAATGCTGCTTTTCAAGGGGCGTTGGCGGAGCAGTTTGTAGCTCAGCAATTAGTTGCTCACCAAGGCACAAAACTAAAATATTGGGCCAGAACAGAAGGTAGTTCAAGTTCTGAGCTAGATTTTGTGATAGCATCAGAAGGGAAAATAATACCAATAGAAGTAAAAGCTGGCAAAAAAGGAGCCTTAAAAAGCCTAAAATATGTTTTAGAAAAATATCCCCATATTGAAAAGGCTATAGTGTACTCAAACGCCCATTTAGGCGAAGAAGGGAAGATTCAATTTTTACCTATTTGGTTTGCAGGGATAAAATTCAATTAGACTAAATGAATTATTCAGTGTCGCTTTTTTTCAAAAGCTGTTCAATATCATTCAAGGGGACTTCTATAAATTAGTTTTGTAATGAAAAATAGCGAAAAAATGAAGAACGAATAAAATTTTAAAATTTACCGGAAACGTAGCCAAAGCTACGTTGAGGACATATTTTTAAATTATATGAAGTAATTTGTTTTTGGAGCATTTTGTAATAAAAAGTAATTTATGGAAGCCCCCTTAAGTCACGATTTCGTCCTGCTGCCTTCTTAGCCTCAATTAAGTGATGAAGCTGAATGCTACGAATAGCAAAGCCTTCCTCTTCAAATAATCTCGATTCCAGATATGCCTCTTCAAACTGTAATCCTTTTACTACAGTCAATATTTCTATAGAAACGGGAGGACGTCCAAATATAAATACATCGAAATTAGTAGTATCTTGAAATTTTGAAAGTGTTAAGTCAAACATTGGCGTTCCAAATTTCTTAAATGCAATTTCAAGCTTTTTAAAATTATCTTCACTAGGCTTAATCCAAGTCTCCAGTCGTTCTAGAATATCCATATAAAACTACAGAATACCCTCCAACCAACATATATTCTACGGAGGAATCGTTTAATGCTTGAATAAAATCGCGAAAATCTTGATTAAAAATATTCCCCATTTAATTATTTTTTCTCATAGAAAAGACCGTCCTATCCATTCGAGGGGGATTGTTAATGTCAAAATTGTAAG
>JANNWE010000738.1:0-3641 GCA_031414675.1 Cytophagaceae bacterium | reverse complement strand
TTTTGATAACATTCCCATTTATTATAATTTTTGTAGTAAAAATTACGTTATTTTGTTAAAACATTCAATACTTAGCTTAATGCTTTTACCTAAAAAAATCGATGACGGTTTAAAAGATGCTATTGTATCCTTGAAGTTTATTTCAAATTTACCTAAAGGAACTGAATTAGGTGTTTTTTATTTAAAATTTAAGGAATTATTAAAACCCATTAATATACCCAATCCGACATTTATACCTGGTTCAAACTTTGTAATTGAGAAACATGCAAATAATTTTCTTTCTAAAGATGAAGACTTTAGATTAGAATTTAATTCCGGGGAAATTATTTTCAATATTCAGAATGATTATAAAGGATGGGAATATTTTTCCGATTTTATTAATAAAGTAGTTGAAAAATTATTTGACGAACAAATTATCACCGGAGTTTATAGAATAGGATTTCGTTACATAAGTCAATTTGAAAATATTTCAATTTTTGATAATGTAAACGCAAAAATTACTTTAGATTTAGTAGAAGGTGAAGTTAGGGGTCAAGCAAAGTTTGAACTATTCAAAGATAATTTTTTTATAATTTTATCTATGACGAATAGGCAAGTATTTCCTCCAGAATACTCTAAAGCTGACTTTATTTCTATTATAGATATAGATGTTATTAAAGATTTTTCACCAATTGAATCTTCTAAAAATGTCATATTAAATAAAATTGATAATGCCCATACTATTGAAAAAGAAATTTTCTTTACCCTTTTAAAAAATGATTTTCTAAAAACGCTTAATCCTGAATACTAATAAAATGATAGCATATGCACCATTAGAAGTACAACCTTCTAATAATTATTCAAAAGGTTTTATTGCGAAAGAATATGTTTTACCTAAAATAGAAAATAAAAATTGGTCAAGTTTTAATATTGACAATGGTAACTCTGTGGGTAAATTAATCGAAAATCAAACTAAAAGAAATATAATTCATTGGCTTGACTCTATATATCCATTAGTTATTAATAAATATTCAGAAGTAAAATTAGAAAACTTACTTAATGAATTATTAAACAATTTGGTTGTATCAAACGTTTCAAATCCTTTATTTAGTGAAACACCAGATAGTTTTTTGATTAAAGGATTAAAAAATGGAAAGCTATTTCATTTAGAAATTTTTCCAGATGAAGATTTTGACGTTGGTTATGATGCTAAAATAAACATTACTAAAAATAAAGAATTATTAATTCATTCTTCTGGTACAATAACAGAATTATTTTGCAAGTTTTAGTTTCTATTAAAATGATTTATCCAACAGAACTTTTACCACAACACCACTTTAAAATAATTGATTTTGCCAATGATAATTGTAAATTTGAAAAATTAGTACTTTGTAGAATAACCAAGGATTCAGATTTTTTGGACTTTGATAGTGATGATTCGGAAATTATCAAATCTGATTATATCTCTATTGAATCTGACCATTTAAGAGATTTTTCTACTAATCTTTGGGGCATTTTTAATCAAAATCATTTTAAAATTGATTGGGTTAAAGCTAATGCAAAAGATCATAAAATGTTTGAAACATGGGATAAAGGAAACAAAATTATTTGCCCTATATTCCAAATTCACTTTGTCATTAATTTGAAACAAAGTGCCTTTTTTTTAAAATTAAGCGACTTTCAAAATAAAAGGATACCAAATGACCAAAATGATGAAATCATTTCTAAAGTAATACATACTCCTTGCAATAGTAATTATTGGCACTTTTCAATAAAATGGTTAATTAATGGAATTGATTCTTCTGAGTTGCCGAAATCAAAACGTAGGAGTGTCTTGAGTATAGCAAGAACTCAAATTTCTCTTTTAGGACTTAAGGTTGCCCCCGAATTTGATTTAATTACATTAAAATGCTATCATATTTGACAGAAAATCTATCTGCTTTACTTCTGCCATTGTATGTTTGTATTTGTCTTTTATTTAGGTTGTAGAAATTATTTTCTTAAACTATTTATTCATAGCCGCATAGTTTCTCCATTCTAATTTTATATAACTATATTTTCGATTATATTCCGATCAACCCCCCACAAAATTTAAATACTACATCGCACAATTGATATTGATTGTTGAAACTCAAACAACATATGCAAAGCAAATCTAATCAATTAATCAAATTTCATAATCTTAAATATATTTAATTACAAAAGTTTTTTTCCTATCTGTTTTTTTATTATTTAATTTAATAAACCACTCCGTCAGAAATCATAAAACTATTTAACTTTTAAAAAATTAACTTCCTTGGCACATTATTTTTTAGACGATTAATCTCATTTATTAATACATAACCAAATTGTTTAATTACACATTGATCTGGCGATAGTTTCCCCTTTCATATTTCTAAGTGAAACCATATCGAATCCATATTCCGTAACAAAAGAACAAGCCGTTTCAGCCAAGCCTTCTGGTCTTTTTATATCTTGTCTTTCTTCTATAAAAAGAATAATTGTTTTTCCATGGCTATCAATATTGTAAAGTCCAACATTTATATTATTGAAAAAAGAGGTTACTTCTTTTCTACAAGCTTCAGACACACTAGGACTTGATGAGGAATAGATACTACTATTTGTTTTACCTCCACTGCTATTGTCTACTTTTGAATCATTTGAAGAGCCAAAAGCCAACAAAAGATAAAAAGATAAAGATAATAAACTAGCTAAACTTTTTAAGAACAATTTTCTTTTCATAATATATTGGAATTAAATATCCTAAAATAATAAATATAATATCATTAAAGTCAAAAATACCTGGAATAAGTTCTAAAAACTGTCCAAACTCTAAAACTATACTTAACAAAAAACTAAATACAATAAAGAAAAACCTGATTCTACTTTTATCATCCTTCCAAATGAGTATCATCAAAAAGGTATATGAAAATACCCATAAACCATCTGGTAAAGAATAAACAAACCAATTGGGCAATAGTGGTTTATAAACTCCAACATACTCTTTTAGAAAATTAATCCAATAATTCAAGCCAAAATATTTAATCCATTTAAACATTAATAGAATATCCGACCTAAAAAGAAGATAAATAATTCCCCCAAAAAACAACGGAAACAATACAAAAAATAAGTATAACGATATAGAAATAGTTTTTTTTTTCATTTTATATAAATAAAAAAATGTCTTAAATTGCTTGGTCGTTTTTAAGGAAAATACAATTTTAATGCCAAAAAGAAAAATTTTCGAATCTTCTGTTTCATTTTTCCAAGTCTATTCTTAATTAGAAAATAAATATTTACATTTCAATTAACCTACATTCATTAATTTAAGAAAAGTTAAAATTCATTGAGATTATCAACGTATTGACAATCAAACAAATTTTCGAAAAACTCAGAAGACAGGAACTCACCCCCACCTTGCCACCAATCCATCCAAAAGTTTATTTGTTACAGGATTGATGATCATCCTTTTAGGGTCGGCCTCAAACCAAGTTATAGTTTCTTTGATGCCTTCGGCGAAAGGAATGGTGGCCACGTAGTCGGGCACAAGTCGTTTGATTTTGGTATTGTCGAAAATGGCACAATGCGATTTGTCGCCCCATAGACCCCCTTCTTCTGATTCAAAGCCGTTTTCGTTGGCAAATTGAATGATTTTTTTAGAT
>JANNWE010000737.1:0-3102 GCA_031414675.1 Cytophagaceae bacterium | reverse complement strand
TTTTACAATAGATATTTCTTTTACATCCATTCCTTTTGCATCGAGAGTTAATGTATCTGTTGCATAAAAATGCGGTTTCAATGTAATCCATGCTTTACCGTACATCCATGCTTTTTCAAAATCGAATTTCACTTCTAGTTTCGTGTGCACTAATTCATTGGTTTTGGGGTAGCTTCCCCTGTAAATCTTTTTCCAGGTTGTGTCTTCGGGGCTTTCAATCGGCTGTGTAAAAGCCTTGCTAAATGCTGCCAGTACTGCGATACATAAGAATATTTTTTTCATATTTTGATTTTAGAGTTGCAAAAGTATAACTCCGATTATGAATTCGAATCATTTTTTAGATAAATGGCAAATCGATTTATAATATAAGTAGTTTTGTAATCAAAGCAAATCAGGCATGAAGCAATACTTATTTTCTCTCTCGATATCAATTTTATTTTTTTCATTTAGCTCAACAGCACAAATAAATCATTTTATTTATTTACAAACGGAAAACAAACAACCATTCTATGTTAAGTTTAATAAAAAAATAATAAGTTCTTCTGCCTCTGGCTATATAATTATTCCCAAACTTCAACCCGGCAGCTATGATTTAATAATTGGCTTCCCTAAAAATGAATGGGTAGAGCAACATTTTACTGGCTCAGTAAAAAATGAAGATGTTGGATATTTGGTAAAAAATTTTGGAGAAAAAGGCTGGGGATTGTTTAATCTTCAATCATTGCAGGTAGTAATGTCCGGCGAAAAAACTGCAGACGCAACTTTGGTAAAAGTTGACAAAACCGACGAGTTTTCCAATCTTCTCTCAAATGTCGTAAAAGATCCATCAATCTTAAAAAAAGAGGTAGAAAAAAAAGCTGAAATAAAATTAGATACATCTTCATCAGCATCACAGTCTACGAAAGAACCTGCAATAGAGCAGGCGGCAATTCAAAAAACGGCCTCTGTTACAGATATTGATATACCAGTAAAATCAATAAATGGGCAAAACATATTAGACGAAAAAATTAACAAGATTCGTGAAGACAATAATGCAGCAGGTGTAAGTATTATTTATGTTGATAAACGAAATGAACAAGCCGATACTGTAAGTATTTATATCCCTAAAGATAGTGTAAGTTTCCCTGCAGATGTATCAAAGGAACTGCAACAAAAAGATGAGAAATTGCATCTTGTTGATAGTGCTAAAAATGACCAATCGCTTGCAGTGATTGCAGAAGCACCGTACACAAAAAAAAAATCCTTAGAAGAAGAAAAGTTGCAGCGCATTGATACTGGTGCTGATTCAATACATGATGCACATAAAGCACCCGCAGAAAGTGATTATAAAGATAGTAGTGCAATAATTAAACAAAGCAAAGAAAGATTAACCCCGGCAGCTCCCTCGCAGGCAATTGACCAAAATGATAAAAAATTTTTACCTATTGAATTTTCTCCTGTGGATTCCAATCAAAATCCAAAAGCTGAAATATTAGTTGATGGTAAAAGATTAAATACAGAGATATATAAAAAGGATATTGCAGCAGATTCAACTACCAATATTCAGAAGTCATCAGTGCTGATGATTAATTCTGATTGTATTGCCAATGCGTCGAATGATGATTTTTTTAAATTAAGAAAGAAGATGGCATCCACCAAAACAGACGACAGTATGCTTGAAATTGCAAAAAAAGGTTTTAAGGCCAAATGCTTTTCATCAGAACAAGTAAAAAACTTAGGCGCATTATTTCTTAAGGAATCAGATAGGTATGCTTTCTTTGATATGGCATATCAGTTTGTTTGGGATACACACAACTTTTCCTCCTTAGAAGACCAATTATCAGATCCTTATTATAAAAGTAGATTCAAAGCAATGATTCGTCATTAATTTTTCTTTTAGAATAATATCATTGTAAAAGAAACATATGTCACGATATTTTATAGAATTGGGGTACGAAGGTGCCAATTATGCCGGTTTTCAAATACAGAAGAATGCCAATTCCATCCAGCAAGAAGTAGAGCAAGCCCTGGAAACCGTTCTTAGAGCACCAATTCAATTAACATGTTCCTCAAGAACAGATGCCGGTGTTCATGCAATTTGTAATTATTTTCATTTTGATTGCGATTTATCAACCGATATAATAGTTGGGACAAAATTATTAACCAGTCTTAATGCCCTTTTACCAGGCGACATTGTAATAAATAGAATTTTCGAGGTGTCGTCAGAGCAACATAGTCGGTTTAGTGCAAAATCAAGAGAATATCATTATTTTATCTACCAGTCAAAAAATCCTTTTTTAGTTGACCAGGCCTTCTTTTACCCCTATAAACTCGATTTACAAAAACTTAATGAAGCCGCTGCAGTCTTAATGGAATATCATGATTTTAGTAGTTTTTCAAAAAAACACACGCAGGTAAAATCATTTGAATGCCAGATTTTTAAAAGTAATTGGTTAGTGGATAAGGATATTTTCATTTATACAGTAAAAGCTAATCGATTTTTGAGAGGAATGGTTAAGGGAATAGTTGGCACTATGTTAAAAGTAGGTACAGGTAAAATTTCATTACAGGATTTCCGTGAAATCATAGAGGCGAAAGATTCTTCTCAGGCCAATTTTGCTGTCCCCTCTAAAGGACTTTTTTTAATAACGGTTGAATATTGAAATTAAAAACAAAAATTGCTCAGAAGAAGTTGCATTACATTTATGCCAATTATCAAGCATTCTTTGTAAATTTTATCATTGATTCTCTTATTTCTTTTCTATCAGGTGCAAATAGTAGTTTAATAAAATGGCCACCGGTATTGAGTTTTGTGCCTCCTCCTGTATTTTTTTGTTTAAAATTCTAAATAAAGTTTGGTATTAAGTTGTGCACGTTTATCTTTGCGCTCCCGAAATAAAAAACGAGGGAAAAAGTTCTTAAGGTAGAGGGAAAAAGTTGAGAGGAGAAATGGTTTTTTAAGAAGTTAAAAACGAATGTTTTTGATAGATTGGAAGCTAGTTTTTCGGTGCTAAAAGTCTGATTATCAAAAAAACATTTGGTAATTAGAAATAAGGTTCTACATTTGCACTCCCAATCAAAAAAAAGGGATCAGTTCTTAAGGTGTTATCGGGTGAAAATGAG
>JANNWE010000736.1:0-2136 GCA_031414675.1 Cytophagaceae bacterium | reverse complement strand
GAATTAAAAAGTAAATAATAAATAATGAATAAAATTCTATTAACTATTGGCCTAATTGGATTAGGTTTAGTTTCTTACGCCCAAAAATCGGAGAAAAGTTTCGACATCGCTCTTGCAGCAAAGAATTCAATTTTTGCCCCTTCTTTATCTTTTGAAAAGAATTATGGTTTGGGAAGCAAAAAGAAATTTTCAATTGGTTGGGGAGTTCGAGCCAATGCAGTTTTTGGTAGTACCGGAAATTATATTACTGCTCCAGCCTTATTGACCTCTGGGAAAAGAAGTTTATCTGCATTTTTTACAGAATATAAAAACGATAAACTAGATACTTTAGACTTGAAAAAAACTGGAATTATAGCTTTCAACTCTAAGATTGTAGTCCAGTATAGATTTAAAAAATCAGATCTTGGTTTTAATATTGATGTATTCGGGGTAACTTTTGGAGGCAGTCAGTCTGGTATCTTTAGAGCCTCTGATTCTAAATCTTTGAATAACACTGCACAAACAGCAAAGCCATCTCCATTTAATCTATTGTTGATTTCAGATAGCGACAGAGGCTCTTTAAATTCAGAATTGTATTATCGATATTGGATAAAGAAAAATGCAGCATTAAGACTTGGTTTGAGTTTTCAATTTGTTGAATATAAGGCCAATAAAATTCTTACCTACGAAAACGATCGATACAGAATAAAACCATTAATGCCTTTTATAGCGTATAGCTTTAACCCTTTTAAATAAAATTGTATGCAAGGACAGCGTTTCCATATCAATATGCTTAGCCAAGTGGCTGATTTAGTTAAGAAGTTTAATTCTGAAGAATTCACTGAAAGTATTGCGGTATTAAACAATGCTACGATTGGACAACACGTAAGACACATTGTGGAGTTTTATGTTTGCCTTTTTGAAGGCTCGGCTAGAGGATATGTCAATTATGAAGATCGGGAAAGAAATATACTTTTAGAAACTGTTCCCGATTTTGTTTTGGAAAAGATTGAAGAATACCAACATATATTAGAAAATGAAAATTTAGAAAAACAAATTCAATTTAAGCATTTGATAGGTGATTTGTTATTTGAAATTCCGTCAAGCCTAGGCCGTGAGCTTATTTATTTGGCGGAACATAGTATTCATCATTTTGCTCTAATTAAGATTGGGATGGCTCAGGCATTTCCAGAAAAAAGTTTGCCTTTAAATTTTGGAGTCGCTGATTCAACAGTTCGTTATGCTAGAAAACAGTTTCAATCCTAATTCGTCATGTGTCTACTTACCTTTGTACCAATTGACGCCTCTAATTTTTTGATTACTTCAAATAGGGATGAGAATATAAAAAGACCTAGGGCAATTCCACCAAAGAATTATAAATTTAATGGTAAGAGACTTATTTGCCCTCTTGACCCCACATCCAATGGGACTTGGATAGCAACTAATTCTAAATTTACTTTAGTAATTTTAAATGGAGGTCACACCAAACACACCTATTCCCCTCCCTATAGAAAAAGTAGAGGAAAAATAATTATTGATTTTTTGGAATTTAATTCTATAACTAATTTCTTTGAAAATTATGATTTTTCTGGAATTGAACCTTTTACGCTTCTTAAATTCAAACATGGAAGCAAACTGGAGATTTCGGAATTAAGGTGGGATGAAAACGGGAAAAGCTTAAATAGCTTAGACCCTAGTGTTCCTGCTATTTGGTCTTCAGTTACATTGTATAGTCCAGAAGCCATAGCGTCTCGAAAAACACATTTTGAGAGTTTTTTGGAAGAGAATAAACAGGATTTAAGTAGTAAATCATTATTGGAATTTCATCATTTAAAAAACGAGGATGATCCAGAAAATGGAAATTTCATGAAGAGACCCAATGGCATCATGACAGTGAATATTACCCAAATAGAAATAATTGAACATTCAAAAACTTTGTTTTTTGAAGAACCTATTTCTGATTTCGCTCAAACTTACCGAATATATTAATAAAGTTATGTGAATAAAAAATACTCATAACTCTCCATATCAATATTTTAATTCTTTAATCTAAGTTTAAAAAAATCTCCTTCGTTCCATGTTACTCTTTTTGAGTCTTGGGCTACCATATAGCTTATGAGAAAGTTAACTTGAGCATATTTTTTGCCTGCAGTCCAA
>JANNWE010000735.1:0-11462 GCA_031414675.1 Cytophagaceae bacterium | reverse complement strand
GACTGACCCTTGCAAATCGTTTGATTGGGGCTCAAAGCTGGTACTTGAGGTAATTCTAAAGATAGGGCAAGACCAGAAGTAGAAGTATTAATAATGCAAGTATTTCCGCTGCCATTATCGAAAGTAACTTTAGATCTATAGAATCCAGCATCCGCGGTAATCGCTTTATTAATGATTACGGAAGTCCCGGTTTTTCCAGGCAAATCTACCCAAGACCCGCTGGTTCCCGGTCTGAATTGCCATTGATGTGAACCAACATTGCCAGTTAACTGAATTCCTGCTAAGTCCAAAACAATATCTGAATTTTGACAAACAGTTTTTGGTGACATGCTTCCCGAAATACTGTTTACACTTAAGGTAGCTTCATTGCTGAAAATTTCACAACTCGAATTAATCAACTTAGCTCTATAAATACTATTATTAGGATTTATATCATTCCCAATGTTTTCTAATCGTAATGTTAAAGTGTTTGTATTTGGAATATCTACAAAAATACTTTCATTTGGTTTCTTTATTTGCCATGTAATTGCGGAATAGTTTTCAACAGTGATTATGAAATTCGCAATATTACCCTTACATCTACTAATTGAAATCGGCTGTAAATTAATAATTGCCCCCGCTTTAAGTTCAATTTTAAATAAAGAATCTAATGTACAACCTTCAACATCTTTTACGTTTAAAGAATAATTTCCGGCAGAAAGAGAAGGGAATAAGCCTGTAGAATTTGAGATAGTATTGTTTAATTTGTAAATAAATGGTGGTAATCCATTTAAAATGGAGACTAAAACTCTCCCATCATTTATATTTTTACAAGATTGATTCGTTATTTCCAAATTTGTTTTAAGTGCCGGTTTTAAACTTATTTTTACTTCTTTCCTTTGTGTTTCACAAAATAGCCCATCTTTTGATTTTACATATGAGACAAAAAAGTTTTGGGAGGAAGTAACATTTAAAATTTCGAAAGTAGAGCCTTTTTTTAGAATACTTGAGCCAGAATCATCCATCCACCAATAGTAATCTCCTCCCGTTAGGTCACTTGTGACAGTCTGAGTAACGCTTCTTCCAAAACAAATGGATTGATTAGGGGAACTTAAATTTGATACAAGCTCTGGTAAAATATTTTCTATTGTAATGGAGCTACTCATCTTGCAATAATTTCGAAGACTTTCCACAATATAATTACCCGATTCATTAACAGAAAACTCTCCAAGAGTATTTTCTTTTATTTTGGAATTATTATAAAAAAGTTTAAAATTGATTTTACCTTCTTCAGGAATTTGATTATTTATTCGGGTATAAATATTTCCTTCTTTGTTTAATGTTCCTGTTGAACATAATCCGCTGACGTTTGAAAGTACTTGCAAAGTAAATTTAGGACTTATTATCACTTCCATTCTTGATTTTAAGCTTTCACAAGAATTGGAATCCAATTGACTAACAAAGTAAATAGTAGTATCAACTAGTAATGTTTCTACTATTGGTCTTGAAATGCGATTTTGGTTTTTGTCAAACCATTTTTCAGTATGTAGATTTAGCAGGCCCACCATTAATGGAGTTGCAATTGTATTTTGGCAGAAGCCAACTTGACCAGAAACAATTGGAGCCATTGGAATATCATCAACTCTCAAAATAGCGACATTAGAAAATACTGGTGGGTCACAATCGCTAGTTATTCTACATTTTATGGAGGAAAAATCCATACTTAAATTGGTATTTGAGATAGTAAGATTTGGGCTATTGTTGCCAATCATCGTGGTGTTAATATACCATTGGTATTGTAAAATTCCAGAACCTGTGGCAACTACCGTGAAACTTGCATCTGACTTTTCACAAACTATACTATTTTTTGGATGAGTGACAATTTTTGTTTTAGGTTTTACAATTAAATTTAGTGACTTGGAAATAGCGGTTCCACAGTTAGCTTTTATTTCTACTTGATAGTTTCCGGAATTTTCTAATTTCAAAATATCTAATTTCAAAGTTGAATCAACTTCGTTTTGAATTAGGAAAGTATCTTTAATCCATTTAAATGAAATAGGTTTTTCTCCTTTAAAATTCGAAATGAAACTATGGCTTGACCCTTCACAAATTGAAGTATTGCTTGCTTCATTTAAAATTTCAGTTTTTATCTTTATTTTAACTTTCACCGAACTAGTATCAGAAAAACATCCGTTTTCTTCATTCTTAGTAAAGAACCTAAAATCATAAACTCCAGAAGTTTTATTTAAAGGGAAAGGAATTATCGATGGTTGTGTAATCGAATTATTAAAGATTTCATTGAAATTTGAAAGATTGTTTGTTCCTTTTAATAAATAGAAGCGATTTGCAGAATTTTGAACTTCTTCTAAAGTAACATTTAATGCTGTTTCTGTAGGGCATAAGCTTAAATTTTCGGGAAACCTTGCCTTTGGTCTAGGAATCACTTTCGCTAGAAACGATTTCTTAAAGCTTTCACATCCATTTGCATCTTTTTGACTATAGAAGAATGGTTTATTTTCGGTAAGAAATGGGCTTAAAAAAGTGGTTGAATTATTTAAGATTGGGGCCAGTAAAGTATCCTGATACCAAAAGAAATTACCAACTTGAATAATTGTGTTTGTAATTCTACCATCTCCACATCTGGATACATCCGGTATTTGTAATGGGCTTGTTGGCCTAGGATTTATTATGTAAGACGTTCTGATAGCTTCTTTTGAACAAGTTCCATTTACTAAAGTACCTCCAAGTGCTTGACTAGTTTTTTTGAAATTGACTTTCAACTTGTAGGCGTTTTCGGTGGTCAAAATTCTAGCAACAGTAAGTTTCGAAGTTTTTACCCCTAGAAATTTGATGGATTCGGTCAAATCACTATAAGTAGTTGCCGGAGATTTTCTCATTTGCCATTGATAATCAGTAATTTCTCCTACATGTAATGCAACTGTAAAAACTGCCGAGTCGCCCTCACAAAATTTTGTTGTTACAGTAGGAGAAACTGAAGTACTAAGTTGATTAACAGATAGTTTTGCATAAGATGTATTAGATTCACAATTGTTTATATCTTTAATTAAGCATTTATAAAAACTTAAATGTTCCGTGTTTGTTAAGCTATTGATTGTTAAAGAGTTTGATGTGGCACCTAAAAATTTTGAACTATTATTTATAGCCACATAAACTGAAGCAGCAGAATTTGCTTTAAACCATTGATAAGTAAGGTTTCCAACTCCATTAGCACTAGTTTTAAAATTCACTGAAGATCCATTACATTCTATTAAATCAATAGGTTGAAAATTAATTATAGGTTTTTGGGCGGACATTCCTACCTCATTACTCGTGGATGTAATATTCCCATTAGAAATTAACACACGCACAAAGATATCTGACTCAATATTTGAAAAGGTATATTCTAAATCTGCGGAACTTAGAGAAATGGTACCACTTGCTGGGGCAAGATCCTGCCAAATATCACCTGATTTCAATTGGAATTTATAAAAACTTGCATTTAGAACAGTAGTCTTAAATTTTACAGACCCCCCAAAGCATATAAAATTCTGTTCGGAAACAAGGCTTTTAGTAAAAATCGGATTTTGCGAAAAACAATGAATGGAATTAAGTGACAAATAGAAAAGCGTAAAGAGTTGTGTGTTCTTCATTTTATAAAGTTTGTGAATGTGGAAATACATTTAAAAAAAAACTCCAAAAACAAAAAAAGCCGACAAAAATTTACGGCTTTTTAAACTTAACCCTAACCATTATGATACAAACTATTATTGCTATAAATTAAAAATTTACCTTAAGGATTATTTATTCTCATTAGATTTAATCAAAGTATATAATTCATAAATAACTAAGATTATTAGAAAAGGAAAAATAAATATTAAACCTAAATGGAAAAATGATAATCCTGTGGTATCAATCATGAGTTGTGTAAAAAAGTCATTCATTCTTTTGCCTTTTGTGTTTCTTTTGACAAAACAAAGAGTTTGAAATCAACTATTTTAGAGTATAACTACTTGATTTTAAAAAAAGTGGTAAAATTTTGGAATAAAGATTCAGATCAAGTTATTTTTTAGTCCATTATTTTAAGAAGTAGAAAAGTCTCCCTATTTGAATTTAAAAAATACCTTTCTAGAAAATTAGAAATTCAATTTATTGTTTTTCCATCTTCCTGTTTTAAAATAGATTATGGCCAAAACAGTCAAAATTGATTCTGCAATCACAATAGCCCAAAAAACACCAGTTTGTTGCCAATCTAAAATTTTTGCAAAATAATAAGCTAGTGGAATTTCTAAAAGCCAAAAACAAATGATATTTAAAATCGTAGGAGTAAGGGTGTCGCCTGTTCCGTTAATGGCTTGTGTCATTACCATGCCAAATCCAAAGAAAATATAACCGGCACACATTATTTGAAGGCATTCTACACCCGTGGCTATTGCAACGGGATTATCATTGAAAATTTCAACCACTGGTTGTGCAAAAATGAAAAATAGTACTGCCACAATTCCTAAAAATGCCATATTGAAAAATCCTGCCCGCCAGGCAGAAATATTTGCTCTTTCTGGATGGCCAGCTCCCAAGTTTTGACCTACCAAGGTAGACGCCGCGTTGGCTAAACCCCAAGAAGGTAAAATAGTAAAAACTAAAATTCGGATTGCGATAGTATACCCTGCCACAACCTCAGAGCCAAAGCCTGATAATATTCTAATTAGAAACACCCAGCTGGCGGATTGGATAATAAATTGACCTGCCCCTCCAGCTGAAATTTTAATAATTTCAACTATTAATTTCCAATCAAAATGCCATTTTTTTATATCAATTTTAAGATTGAATTTATCTGAAAAGAAGGCTCTTAATTGAATAAAAACTCCAACGCTTCGGCCTATTAATGTTGCATAAGCCGCACCCACTACCCCAAAATGAAGAATTGGAATAAATATAAAATCTAGACAAATGTTTATTAAATTGGCGATAATCATAGCACGCATTGCTTTGGAGGCATTGCCCGCACCTCGTAATGCTCCGCCTAAAGAAAAAAGTAAAATAATAATTGGAGAGCTTATAAATTGAATTTGAGTATATGGCAAACCTTCTGCTATTAGTTCTTCCGAGCCTCCCATTAATCTTAATATATCTTCAGAAAACCAATATCCAGATACCGAAAGCAGAATTCCCAAAAATGCCGAGATATTTATTATTTGCATTAATGATTTAGAGGCATCTTTTGGTTTGTTTTCCCCTATTTTTCTTGCAATAATAGCAGTGGCTGCAGTGCTAATACCCCATGCTAAAGAATATATAATTGTTAAAACTGATTCAGTTAATCCTACAGTTGCCATACCATTTATCCCTACATATTTGGCAACAAAAAATGCATCAACTAAAGCAAAAAGTGACTCAAAGAGCATTTCTATGACCATAGGCACAGAAAGCAGAAAGAGTGCTCTATTTATTGGAATCTTGGTGTAATCTAAGCTTTCGTCTCCTTTTAATGCTTGTAAAAATAATCTTATAAACTTCATAAATTCGAATGATTGTTTGTTGATGATACGTTAAAAATCAGGTTAGCATCTGAACAAATTCTTCCTCGCTAATCATTTTTACTCCAAGGGTTTCTGCTTTATTTAATTTGGAGGGCCCAGCACCATCTCCCACTATTAGAAAGTCCAATTTTTTAGAAACTCCGCTTACTAATTTTCCACCATTAGCTTCAATTTTTATTTCTAATTCTTCTCTACTAAATCTAAGGAAAGTTCCAGTATATAAAAATGTTTTTCCATCTAAAGTATTACTTTCTATTACTCCCAAATTATTTTCTGCAACAAAATTCAAACCTGCCATTTTAAGTTTTTTAATGAAGAGAAGATTCTCTTCTAATTTGAAAAAATTCAATACGCTTAAAGCAACTTTCTCTCCGACGTCTGGTACCGTTAAAAGCTCCTCTTGATTAGCTGCAATCAAAGAGTCAATATTTTTAAAATAGGCAGTTAATTTTTGAGCGGTAGTTTCACCAACAAAACGGATGCCTGTGGCAAACAAAACTTTGCTAAATGGTTGTTTTTTTGAATTTTCTATTCCATCCAGAATATTTTGAACAGTTTTTTCTTTAAAACTTATTTTTCTTTCTTTTCCAGTTTCTTCATCTATATGTATTTTTTCTAATCCAAGTAGTTTGTTTGAAGTTAAACTATAAATATCTGAAGCGTTTTTTATTAGATTTTGATCTATCAATATTTCAATTTTTCCTTCCCCCAGGCTATCAATGTTCATAGCCTTTCTTTGAATAAAATGTTCAATTCTACCTTTGATTTGAGGAGGACAGGCTATTTCATTTGGACAATAATATGCAGCCTCCCCTTCATTTCTATAAAGTTTTGAGCCACAAGCAGGACAATTTTCTGGAAATTTAACTTTTAATCCTTTTCTTTCATTTTCATCTCTAATCTTTGATTGATCTACACTAGTCACCTTTGGAATAATTTCACCTGCTTTTTCTACAAAAACAAAATCTCCTATACTTAAGCCCAGTCTATTTATTTCGTCGGCATTGTGTAAAGTAGCCCTTTTAACAGTAGTCATTGAAAGTTCAATTGGCTTTAGTTCAGCAACTGGCGTAACAGCCCCAGTTCGACCAACTTGAAAGGTAACACCAAGCAATTCTGTTGATTTAGATTCGGCTTTGTATTTATATGCTATCGCCCATCTTGGGCTTTTGGCAGTAAAACCAAGGTCTTCTCTTTGGGAATAATCATTTATTTTAATCACAATTCCGTCAGTAGCACAATTTAATGTATGCCTTTTCTCTTCCCATTCATTAATATATGCTATCACACTTTCAATATTCCTTACTTTTCTATAAGAATCCGAAACATTAAAGCCTGCATTTTTCAGAGAAATTAAACTTTCTTCATGAGTTTTGAAATTGTCATTTTCTGATAAATATTGATAGATATAACAATCTAAATCTCTTTTGGAAACCACCCCGGAATCCTGCATTTTAAATGTGCCAGAGGCCGCATTTCTTGGGTTAGCTAATGGTGTTTCTCCAATATCCTCTCTTTCTAAATTTAATCTTTCAAACACTTGGGTAGGCATAAAGCCCTCTCCTCTAATCTCAAAAGAATCTCCTAGAGATTTTATAGTTGAACTTGAAAATAGACTGGTTTGATTCGTTTTTTTGTGATTTGAATTCGTATCTATTTTTAGAGGTAATGTTTTTATAGTTTTTACATTGCTCGTAATATTGTCGCCTTGCGTACCATCTCCTCTAGTAACACCTTTTATTAATATTCCATTTTCATAAGTTATTGAAAGTGAAATTCCGTCATATTTTATTTCACAAATATATTCGTATTCAGCCCCATTTAACCCTTTTCTTATTCTATCGTCCCATTCTAATAATTCAGCTTCATTGTAAGTATTTGATAATGAAAGCATTGGGTACTTATGTTGAACACTTTCAAAATTCTTTGTGATTTCTCCTCCTATCCTATGGGAAGGAGAATCCGGCTTCTTTAGTAAAGGATATTGTGCTTCTAGGCTTTCCAATTCTTTTAATAAAAAATCGAATTCTTGATCGGAAATTTCGGACTTTTCCTCTTGATAATACTTCCTAGTATAATAATTTAATAGGTCTGTCAGTTCAGTTATTCTTTCAAGAGGAGACATTATGAAGTAGTTTTTTTAACAAAATTAAAACTTTGTGGATATAAAATTTAACATATTACTTTATTATTTATTTAAATTTTATCTTAAGTTATTCCCCTAGATATTTCAAAATAGATGATGTCATTTATTTTACCTAAAAAGTGTTTATTTTGACTTGAAAAATTTATTCTAAGAAAGCATAGAATTTATTAGGGAAAGTAAACAATATAGTAGATAGTAAGTTAGTATTGATATAAAATAAAATTTAATAATTGCAAATCGACATGGAGTCTTATCGCCAAAGGGGTGATACTTTGGCAGATTCACTAATTTCTAGTTTGTATGAAATTCATCAATCTAAATTAGGAGCTGTACTTATGCCTTTTTTACATGATTTTTCTAGAAAAGAGCTATATAATCAAGATCAAATAACACAAGACTTTTTTTTGAATAATAAACAAATTCCTTCTTTTTTCTCTATTAAAAGTTGTACAAGATCTTCAGATTTTTTTAATCGTCATCAACAAACCATAGGAGTAATTTTAGGGTGTTATTCATTACCCTACTGTTATTTGGGGGAGGATGGAGCACGAGTTTTGGAGTTCTCAGGTAGAATTAAATCAGATACGTATAATAGACTGAAAGAAACTGGTCAATTTCTTAAAAGAACCATGAATTTTGATCATTGGGAAACTGGTGATGTGGTTTTTATGTTGTTAAAAGTGAGGTTATTACATGCTTTTTGGCGTTTTATGATTCTAAAATCAGGTAAATGGAACTCAAGTTGGGGATATCCAATAAATCAAGAGGATATGCTGGGAACCAATTTGTCGTTTTCTTGGATAGTTTTAAAAGGGCTTAGAAAGCTCGGGTATGAGGTAGATAAGGTGTATGAAGATTCTTATCTTACACACTGGGCAGCTGTGGGTTTAATAATGGGTTTAGACGAAAAACTATTAGTTTTCTCAAATTCAGATGCCATAAAAATGGATAAATTAATAGCAAAAAGACAATTTAGGCCTTCCAAAGTAGGAACAGAATTAACAAATGCATTGTTTGAAACGTTTATAAAAATGTCTGGAAGTAAAATAGCAGGTGAATTTTTTAAAAGCCAATCGAGGTTTCTTATGGGCAACCAATATTCAGATTGGCTCGGAATACCAAAATCAACTTATCCAATATCTTTGTTAAATGCTTTTAACAAAAGTTCCTCATTTTTATCGAATATTTATGCTTAATTTAATGAAAAACAAAATTAAAGAACAATTTATTAATTATTTATTGGAACATGGACATGAACCTGAGTCTGTTTTGAAGCTGTCCAAAAAAATGAAAATAAAAGAATCAGAGTTTTATGAAAACTATAATTCTTTTAAGCAAATAAATGCAGAAATTTGGAAAGAAATATTTTTGGAAACCATAGAAAATGCTCAGTCTGAAGAAATATTTGATAGCTATTCTGTAAGAGAAAAACTTCTTTCCTTTTTGTATACACTGATAGAGCAAATGAAGGCCAGAAGAAGTTATGCTTTGAAGTGTTACGAAAGTTTAGAAAAGCCCTTAAGTTTAAAAAAGAATCCTGAATTTGAAGAAGCAAAACGCGTTTTTATTGAATTTATGAGTGATTTAGTAGTGGAAGGGCAAGAAACAAGAGAAATAGAGCCTAGACCAATTCCTCAATTGATGAATAAATATCCCGAATGGATTTGGCTACTTGTGTTGAGTATTGTAGATTTTTGGATAACCGATGATAGTCGCCTTTTTGAAAAAACCGATACTCTTATTGAAAAATCTGTAAATACTACAATGGACTGGATGGCAAGAACGCCATTTGATAGCCTTTTTGATTTAGGAAAGTTTTTATATCAAAATAAAAAGTAAATTTTAGATTCCGCAACCACCACACTTATAAAACCAAAATAATTTTTATATCAGAATTAAATGAAGAATCAAGAAAGCATACCTACCTCCAAAGTGGCAAGAGCCACTCAGTTTGTTAAAGCAACAGCAAAAGTGGGAGGGAACTATATTAAGCATTACGGAAAAAAAATGCTAGATCCAACTTTAACAAAGGATCAATTACATGCTGAAAATGCGGAGGATGTTTATGAGGCTTTAAGCAATTTAAAAGGAAGTGCATTAAAAATGGCTCAAATGATGAGTATGGATAAAAGTCTTTTGCCAAAAGCCTATTCTGATAAATTCACAATGTCACAATATTCTGCTCCACCATTATCTGGACCTTTGGTTTTAAAAACTTTTAAAAGCAGTATGGGTGCTTCACCTTTTGATATTTATGATGAATTTAATTTGGAAGCTTCCAATGCCGCGAGTATTGGCCAAGTGCATCAAGCCAAAAAAGGGGGTAAAAAACTAGCAGTAAAAATTCAATACCCCGGTGTAGCAACAAGTATAAGTTCAGATTTAAAGATGGCAAGACCTTTAGCGGTTCAGCTTTTAAATTTAAACGATGCCGAAATTGATCGATATTTTGTTGAAGTGGAAAATAAATTGCTAGAAGAAGCTGATTATAAATTAGAGCTGAGGAGATCTATAGAAGTAACAGCTCTTTGTGCTCATATACCAAATTTATTTTTTCCTGAATATTATCCTGAATTTTCTTCTGAAAAAATCATTACCATGGATTGGCTCGATGGTAATCATTTAAAAGAGTTTTTAGCAACCAATCCCTCACAAGAAGTTAGAAATAGTATTGGACAAGCTCTTTGGGATTTTTATCATTTTCAAATGCATGAATTAAAAGCTGTGCATGCAGACCCTCATCCTGGTAATTTTTTATTTACTTCCGAAGGCAAACTTGGTATTATTGATTTTGGATGTATTAAAATAATTCCAGAAGATTTCTATCAGAGCTATTTTGCCTTGATTAACCCGAATATTTTAGACAAACCAGAAAAAATGATGCATATATTTAAGGAATTGGAATTTATTTTGGAGGAAGATTCAGAATATTTTCAACAATTTTTCTACGACTTATTTTACAAAATGATTGAGATTTTAGGCCGCCCTTTTACCAATAGTACTTTTGATTTTGGAAATGATTCTTATGTTAAAGAAGTATACGGGTATTTTGAATATGTGGCTAGTTTAAAAGAATTAAGAAACTCAAATGCCGCCCGAGGCTCTCAACATGGTTTGTATGTAAACAGAACGTTTTTCGGATTATATACATTGTTAAATGAATTAAAAGCTAAAGTAAATATAGAAATACCCAAATTAAATTCTTTAAATGAAAAATCATATAAAGCAATTTGAATAAATAAAAGGGAAATAGGCAGAGGCTAAATTTTTTCTTGATACAAAAAGTTTACAATCCAGTTAAAAGTATTAACTGGATTTTTTTATTAATTTTTTTTAATAATTTAAATACTTGATAAATAGATACATAATTTTTTTTTACTATCCTTTTAAAGGAAATAGCTTAAATTGAAAATCATATGGCACATTTATTGTCATGAATTGCTTTGATAGCTTTTTTAATAAGAATATTAGATTATTTATATTGAAACACTAATTTTTCAATTTTGAAAATCTACAACGCAACAAAAAAAAATGAATTTAAAAATTCCTAGTTTGATAAAATCAAAAGTATTTTTTAAAACTATAGTTTTCCTGTTATCGATTAATATTTCCCATACTACTTTTGCAGAAGGCACTAAAGAATTAAGTCCTGATATCAATCAGATTACAAGCTTAGTTTTTACGCCAAGTTCGGGGGTTGGCTCTAATTTTGGTGCCGCTCAAGAAGATAGGATTTACTTCCGAATTGGGAATCATACTGTTGAAAATTTTTATTTTGGTTTAGGCAATTTTGCGAGTGG
>JANNWE010000734.1:0-6358 GCA_031414675.1 Cytophagaceae bacterium | reverse complement strand
CAATTACCCTTAACCCAGGATTTAGAACCGAACCGGGTGCTAAATTTATGACTACCAGTGCTGGTTGTCAGTGATTTATACACATTTTAAATACAGAAAATATGTGCAAAAAAAACAAAATACTGTATAAAGTAAAAATTTTGTTACGTTTTTTGGACTTATCGTAAAGTGAAATTATTGTTTGTTTGTTAGATTCGGTGTAGCGTTTGGAGTTTACCAAGAAAACGCTTAAATTGCCTAATACAATAAGATGTGACAGAATAATTTATGCATATAATCTTAGTTGATGACCACCATCTTTTCGGGCAATCGCTTTACTCTCTGCTAATACAAATGAAAGAAGTAGAACAAATCAATGTTTTTCAACATGGATTAGACGTTTTGGCTTTTTTAGAAAACAATAAAGTGGATGTAGTAATTTCAGATTTGCAAATGCCCGAAATGAATGGCATTGAATTGACAAGTAAAATCCATGAACAATTTCCCGAAGTTCGAGTATTAATTTTGACGATTGATGATGAGCCATTAAAAATCAGAAAGGCGATTGCCTCAGGTGCTTCTGGATATTTATTGAAAGACACCAACAAAGCAGAACTGGAAGAGGCCATACTAAAACTACACCAAGGCCTGCCTTACTACAGCGAGAAAGTTTTAAAAATAATTACCACAGCAGAAAAATATAAATCTCAAATAACCAAAGAATTAACTCAACTTTCAGCTCGAGAAATTGATGTTTTAAAACTGATTTCCCAAGAATATTCGACAAGTGAAGTGGCTGACTTGCTTTTTGTAAGTGTAAATACCGTAGAAAGTCACCGAAAAAGTTTAATGAGGAAATTAGACGTAAAAAATGTCGTTGGACTTATTAAGTTTGCAATGCGGCATAATCTAGCGGAATAATAGGAACACTTATATGGGTGCGAGTCCCCTCTCCTACCTCCGAATCAATTTCTATTGTGCCTTTCATTGCTACTACCCTTTCCTCTACGCTTTTCAAACCTTGTCCTTTCGAGAAATTTTCGAGTCCTTTTCCGTTATCTCTTACAAAAAGTTCGAGTTTTTTTTCATTTTTCCGAAATGTCAATGCAGCATCACTTGCCTCTGAATGTTTCAATATGTTATTGATGAGTTCGAGACAAATTGAGTACAGATGAAAAGCTGTTTTGCTGTCAATAGTATACTCTTTCAGTCCTTTTGTATTTAAAGTAAACTCTATTGTGGTTGAAAAATTTAGTCGCTCAATCATTTTTTCTAGGGCCACCTCCAAACCATACTTTTCGAGTTCTTCGGGCAGTAAATTATGGGAAATCAGTCTCACTTCTCTACAGGCATTTTCGACCATTTCTTGTATTTGCACAAAAACTCTTTGATCATGATTGGGTAATTTCGTACTATTTAAAGTCAATAAACTTACTCTTACAGCAGATAAAAGTGAGCCAACATTATCATGCAATTCGTTAGCAACTCGCTTTCGTTCAATCGTTTGCCCTTTCAATAATGCTTCTTGTATCTCATTATTTTTATTGAGCAATTGTTTGTTCTTTTTCCGTAGGACTAAACTATAAATAATTGCCGACAGTCCCAACAACGAAATCAATCCAACGATTAACAAAAGTGATTTTTGTTGTTGGTTTTCTAGTGTCAATTTGTTTGATAATTCATTTACTTTCAATTGTTTAGATAATTTTTCTTGTTCGTTTTTTTGTTTATCTGACTCAATTTCTAATGCTTGCTGAGTAGCCAAAGCGTGTTCGTTTTCGAGTTTTCGACTGATGCTTTCTAGTATAAAATCTTGGGCTAATTTCTCGCTTTTTAGCTTTGTTATTTCGTATTGTTTTTGAATAAAATCAGTATTTTTTTGTTGAATCAGTTTTTCATTTTCAAAGCGAAATTGTATTTTCTCCAGGTCATATCTTTTCTGAATTTCGGTTAAATCGTTTATTTTTTGAGCTTTTAGTACACTATCCCGAACAGCAACAGCTTCTTTGTAAAATACTAATGCTTGTGGTTGCTTATTTGCCAACACATTTATATCAGACAATATAAATAATGCTTCATATCTCACACCATTATTCTTGGTTTCGATGGCATTTTCGAGCATTAGGTTAGCGTAAATTTCGGCATTTTTAAAGTCGTTTTTTTGCTCAAAAAGGTTGACATAACTCGAATACAAAGTTGTTATTCCTTGCTTATAATTTTTTGCTAAAAATAAGTCATTTGCTTCATCGAGATATTTTTTTGCTTCATCAGTATTGCGATAAACCACCAAATAATAATTCCCCAAAACTGATTTGGCAAACGCAATCTGAACATCATTTTTTGCTAATTCGCAATGTTTCAACATCAATAAAAACATTTCTTTTGCCGCTTCCTTTTGTTCAGTTATCTGATATGAAATGCCACAAATACGGTAACATTCTGCCAATTGAAGGTGCAAATCAGGTCGAAGATTTGGCTTTGCTTCGAGATAAATGATGGCTTTTTTGATGTAACTAATTGTCTTACCATATTCTTTGATGCTGTAATATATCTGCCCAAATCTGAAATTGATTCGCCAAATTTCATCACAAGGGATACTAGTTTCTTCACATTTTTTGAGTGTATTTAGGTTTGTTTCTAAGGCTTTTGTGTAAAGGTTTTTTTTGAGATAAAAATTTGAGTAATAAAATAAGGCTCTGAGTTGTTGGGCGTCATTTTTGGTGATAATTGCTTTTTGGTAGAATTTTTCGGTATAATGCAAGCCCGAATCGGCATAAATTCGGGTCATGAGCGAGTAATTTCGGCAGATTCGGTCGAGGTAAAACATCTGCAAAGTATCATTTACTGCTGATGCTTTCAGCGAAGCAATTTCTTTGAGGCGTAGCTTCGACTGCACAATTTCTTCTAAATTAGAAACTTGTGCTTTGGCGATTCCGAAAGAAAAGAATATTAAAACAAGTATTAAAAATTTCTTCATTTGTGGCCAAATTTTAATCAAAACTACCAATTTTCTTCAAAAAAAATAAAGAAATGCTCGAAAATCACGGTTTTCCGTGATACGATTCACGGTTTGCCGTAATTGACAGTAATAGTATAATGAGTGACCTTTGTGATATTAAATATAATAAATCTTATAGCCATGAAAAACAACTATATACCTGTAGGAAGCCGAAAAAACATAGAATGTGAGCGAATTCTATATTTTCAGTCCGACTCGAACTACACCAAAGTGTTTTTGGTGGACGGCAAAATGTTTCTAAGTTCTACTACACTCAAAACTATAGAAAGCAGACTTTTTAGAAACCCTGAATTTTTAAGAATAAATAGAGGCATAGTTATTAACAGAAACCATGTTAAACATTATCGGAATGACACCGTAGAGCTATTGAATGATTTGATTTTAGTAGTTTCAAGAAGAAGAAAAACGCACTTAAATATTAATTAATAGAACAATTTTTAAATAAAAATCATGAAAAAAGTCTTAATTCTCTGCCTATTTATTAGCTTCAAAATGTTTGGGCAAACTCCAAAAATGGAGGTAGTGGCAGGCCTCGCTGAAAATGTTGAAGGCATTAAAGCTACATTAAAAAATACAACTCCAAATTTAAGCTATGTAGCTGGAGCAATCATAGGCATTAATAGATCTTCCACTTCTGGAAATGGTGTGTATGGAGAACACGCTGGTACTGGTACTGGAGTTTATGGATGGTCAAGAAGTGGTACTGGGGTTTATGGTTTTGCTCAGTTTGGTACCGGTACGTCTGGCGTTTATGGTTTGGCTTATGGAACTGGTTCAAAAGGAATCAATGGATATTCAGAAAATGGAAACGGACATGGTGTTTATGGTTCTGCAGAATCAGGGAATGGGGTTACTGGTTATGCACAAAACTATTATAGTGGTACAGGAATAGGGGGACATTTTTCCAATGCTTCATCTACAGGCTACGCCTTGGTAACTGGCACTGGCAAGCTGAAATTTGCAGGGCCTGGCGTAGGAACATTAGGAGCTAATAAATTTCTGAAATCTATCAATACAAATGGCGATGCCGAATGGAGTGATTTGCTTCCTTATGATTATTCTGGAAATTTGAGTGGTAGCTTATTATCGATTGGAAATACACATACAACTGCTGCGAGTACAATTGTTAGTTTTACTAACTCAAATTATGAAGTTGGTGCTGTTTATGGAGTTGCTATTAATGCAGCTCCAACCTTAAACCCAAGTGGTGTAAAAGGAGTCAATAATGCAGTTAATTCAAATGGTTATGGTGTATTTGGAGAACATAATGGCTATGGAACTGGTGTTTATGGCTCATCGACTTATGGGTTCGGAGTTAAAGGTGAATCAACTACTAACTACGGAGTACATGGGCTGGGAGGTAATATTGGGGTTTGGGGGCGTAGCCCAACTTCACAAGGAGTACAAGGCAGTTCTAATAGTGGCATTGGAGGTTTTTTTACTTCGGCAAGTGGTTATGCCTTAATAACTGGTACTGGTAATGTTGGCATCGGTCTTTTAACACCCAACGAATTATTGGATGTAAACGGCAGGTTGAGAATTCGACATAATGGAAATACTTCTGGGCTTTGGTTGAGTAACTCGACGAATAGTATAGGTAGTGCTGACGGAGCTTTTTATGGCATGAAAAACGATACTGAAACTGGGATTTGGATAGGTAATGCTTGGCGGTTTTGGGTAAATAACGCGGGTAACGGCTACCTCAACGGAAGCCTAATCCAAACTTCTGACCGAAGACTAAAAAAAGATTTTTCTACATTAAAAAGTTCATTATCAAGTATTTACAAACTTAATGGCTATAATTATAAATGGATTGAAGAAGCCAGAAGCCAAGATTTACAGACAGGTTTGATTGCTCAAGAAGTTCAAAAGATTTTTCCTGAATTAGTACAAACCGACGAAAAAGGCTTTCTATCAGTCAATTATATTGGACTTGTACCGCACCTTATTGAAGCTGTAAAAGAATTGCTTAACGAGAATAATTCCCTCAAAAACAATAATCAAACCTTAGCCTCTCGCCTCGATAAAATCGAAGCAATGCTCATTAGTAATCAAGCCAATACTAAAAATTTACAATCGATAAAATAAATATTCCAATGAAAAAAATCTTATTTCTAATAATTATCACAATTAATGCCTTGGGGCAATCTGTAACGATTAGTCCAACTAATGCACAATCATTACTACATATTAAAAAGGGTGCTTCTGGAGTGGGGGTCTTCAACACAAATGCAAACCTACATATAGAAAGCAATGTAAACAATTATATAAGTTTACTCACTCCCACTGCCTTTGAATCCGGCGTTTTGTTTGGCAACCCCACAAGTACAGCTGATGGTGGAATTATCTATAATGCAGGCAATGCAAAAGGGTTACAGTTTCGTACCAATAATAATGTAACAAGAATGACCTTGGACGCTTTTGGAAACATGGGAATAGGAGCAACAAATCCATTTTCAAAATTGGATATTCAAGGGAGTTTATATCGTAGCCATTTTTACTATGACCCCACCGAAGACACCTATATAAGAGGTGGAAAGGGTGCTTCACGAGTATTACTAAATGATATTGCAGGTTTGGGAAATGTAGGCATCGGAACGAATAACCCCCTAGCTAAATTACATCTTTCACAAGGAAATTTGAGAGTAGATAATTTGGCAGGGTCAGGAAATGTTGGGCTTTATGCAGATAATTTAGGCACGATTTCGGCTGCTTTGCCGATTGCATTTTCTGTAAAAAGCAATACGGCTTTAATACCTATTGCTACTATAACTACAACGACTTTTCCATTCAATACTGAAAACTATGATGAAGGAGGTTTTTTTAATAATGCAACTTATGAATTTAATGCCCCTGTGAATGGCATCTATCATTTTGATAGTGCCGTAACTTTCGGAATAGTCAATAGTGCAAATAATTTAGCAATATATAACTTGTCATTTGTGGTAGATGGTGGTACAGGTGATGCCGAAAATACACAAGATTTGGAAGTTGGTGGATTCAAAACTTTAACCTTATCGAAAGATTATAAGCTAAATGCAGGTCAGAAAGTGAAAATATCTGTTTATCAAAGCTCGGGTGCTACCCTCAATCTCCTTGGTCAAGCTGATTCTTATTTTACAGGGCATTTGGTAACACGTTTGTAAAATATTCAAAAAAATATAAATATAAAAAACTTATTTTTCCTTATTGCAGCGTTTGCCCATATTGGTTTTCTAAGCAGCAATATCAATAGTGTAAATAGCAAATACCGAAGACCTCTATTTCACCTTCACCATTGATGAAAAAGAAACGGTAAATATTCCAGCTATTGAAGTTTCGACTTCATATAATACTGCTTTAAAAAAGCCTGTTTTCAAG
>JANNWE010000733.1:0-6582 GCA_031414675.1 Cytophagaceae bacterium | reverse complement strand
ACCTGAGATCCATGTCCTGAATAATAGAAAAAAACAATATCTCCTTTGTTGGCAATTTTAGCCAAATTTTCTAGCTCTTGTTTTATAGATTTGTTGGTGGCTTGCCTATCAAATAGTGTGGTGATATTGTTTTTATTAAATCCATAGCGAGTAGTAATTACTTGATTTATGGCTTTGATGTCGTTAATACAACCATCTAAATTTTTCCATTTAACGCCTCTTTCTCCTCTTCCTTTTACAAATGCCACCGGAGTCGCACTTGTTTGTTCATATTCGTTAATCCCTATGAGAAGGGCATGTTTTGTTTGTGAAAATACTGGGAATGCACCCATAATTAATAAAAATATCAAATAAAAAGTATTTTTTTTCATATTGTGAAAATTAAAATTTTAATATATTTCTAGCAATAAATAGTTGGTAAGTCTCTAAAAAAAGTTTATTTTTTGGTTCAATTTTAATTGCTTTTTCATAGGATATTTTTGCCTCACTTAAAAAATTATTTTTTTCGTAAAGGCTTCCATAAATAAATGCTTTAAAGCCATCATCAAAGTTAAAATTTTTAAATAGAACTTCTTGGGTTTTATTAAATTCTACCAATTGTTCATTTTTTTCACAAGTAAATAAAAATCTCAAACCGCTATTTGCTTCTTTTGGAAATACAGTCCAATAATATTTTTTTCCTTTTTGTAGTTGAATAGCATTTGTGGGCAATTTCAATTCGTTTTCAGCTAAATCTTTTGAGAATATTAATTTACCGTTTTCTGATGCATTGTATATTTCAAAAGTATAATTAGTAGCCTCTTTTTTCCATTCGAATTCAATATTTTCTGCTTTTATAGATTCCCCATACAATGGACGAATCATTAGAATTTCAGAAGAATTGCCTTTGCTTACTATCCCCTTGCTGCGCATATACTTTTTGGCATATACATCCATGTCAGCATGATCTTCAGTAAGTTTTTTCCAAATATAGGAGAAGTATTCATTTGCAATACTCGATTGGCTTTTTGGTTCTTCAAAATTTTTGAGTACGTTTTTTATTGCATACTTTCCGTTAATTAAGGTGCTAGAGAGCCCTTGTTTATCAATTAAAATAAGAGTGGAATTGGCATTAATTAATAAAGAATCCGAAGCTAGTAGTACAGATTCTAATTGAATATTTTGCCATTTTTTCTCCGTGTCATGTTTTATTTTAGGTATTCCTTTAATATAAAATACGCCTAATGAGGTTTGCTGCGCTTGCATTATGTTTATGATGAAAAGCAAAAAAATCATTATTTTCATTTTGGTAAAGCTTTGTGGGCACTTTCTGTTTTGAAAAAGTACGAATTTACTTTATACTTTATATGAAGCCACTCAAAAATAGCGTTTCCAAATAATCTAATATCTGCTGACAATGCTATTGGAATAACAATTAATGATGTTTCGACCCTATAGTTTGTGAAATAAAAAATAAAAACACTAGCATATATTATAAAGACTACCGATATAAACTGAATGATTTTAGATTGTAAATGTACCCAAATTGGACGATTTGCAGATAGCCACATAAATATCCACATATGGAAGAAACAAATAATAAAAGAAAAAATAAAGGTAATCCAAGTGGGAAAATTTCCAATAAATGAATTATTTAAAAACATGTTTAAAATATTTGCATGAATAGCCACTCCAGGCATATCAGGGAAATTTATATTTTCATTCATTGGAGTATAATGATAATCCTCTATGGAGTGACCACTTTTTGCATTTGAAATATACCCAAAAATTACAATTTTATCTTTAATTTTTATTTGTGATTGACTTTTTAATATCTCTTCCGCCTCTAAGACTTGAAAGGCAGAAATTGCGTATTTATAATTGATAAGTTCTGTAGAATTCCCTCTTTTTTCTAAGTGATTATATTTTGAAGCATCTAGTTTTTTTAATATTTGGGCTGAAAAAGAGGGTATTAATTGTTCTTTGAAAATAACAAATGGGCTAAATCTCCTCACAGTCCCTTGCGAATATAATGTTACAAAATTAGTATGTCCAACCGCGATTTGATTGCTATAAACAGCGTCAGAAGTTAGGAATGTTTCTAATTGAGAAGAATTGCCATATTCAAAATGCCCACCTAAAACTATTTTATTTTTATTTTTTCTAAGAGAATTTACCAAATGAATATTCAAAGTTTCTTTTATGGAAGAAAATGAAATATCAAGGGCTATAATTTTAGGGCTTTTTATTGCAATTGAATCAATCAAGGTAGCAATTTCTTCCCTGTTTGCATTACCTACATTAACTAATATAATTTCAGTATTCTTTTTATTTGCAGATGCTACTCTTTTAAATTTTGAATACACCATATCGTTGATGTCCGAATCTTCTTTAGATTGGTAATCATGGTCTAAAAAATTAAGATTTACGAAAACTATGTTAATAAGCCAATAAAAAAGGAATGTAGCAATGGTGTAAATGCAGGTATCTCGATTAAGGTATTTTTTACTTACTTTTTTATGCATAGCTGATTAGTTTATAGAAGGAAATGCAATGAATCGAAATACAATCAATTCGTTTTTATTCAACAAATTAATCATCTTTCAAATATAATTATTAAATCGAAATTTGCAGCTCGACTCTTTGATAATTTTTCGAAGGATTAGCTTAAATAAACGAAAAAGGAATGTATGATTTTTCTTGGTTTTCTTTAATAAATATTTATTGTCATCCCGCTAAATAAAATCTATTAGTATAATCACCTAAATATTAAGACCTTACAAGGCTTTTGATTTGAAGGGGGTACTTTTTGTTACCAATGTTATATCACTACGGGATTATTGATTATCAGATACTTAACATCTAAAAGTTCCTTTTTCTTAATTTAATAGGACAATAGTAATAAATATTTAACAATCAGCTCTTTAAGTAAAGTTTTTTCTTTACAGATTCCACCAATAGGTAAATTTTAAAACTATAGCACGATTTCTAACTTGCAGATTGTCAGAGTAGTAATTGTCGGAATATACTAAATATAAATCGGAGGCTGGGCTGTAACGCCACTGAAATCGAGTATTAATGTTAAAATTATTGGTTTGTTTATTGTATTGCATAAAGTTGGTAAAAAACAGCTTATTCGTGAAAGTTACGTCCAATCTTGGACCAAACAGCCAAAGATGATGCTCTGAGTTTTTTAATACTTCCGGAAGTCTTTTGTCTTCAAAAAAGTTTAATTTATTGTAATTCCCTCTCAAAGCCAATGAAACAAATGGCTGAAATCTATAAGCCAATTCCCCTTCTAAACGCAAACGGGTGCTGCTTTCTGTATAATAACCTCCATAACGAGATTCAAAAGAATATGTAAATACACTTTGAGGCTTAGAAGTAAACGAAGTTCCCCACGATTTCCAAGTATGAATTTCTCCTGTTTTTAAAAATACTCCCACATATTGAGTTGGGTCAAATCTGTTAGTAAGTTTTACAAAGTCAGTGGCGGTCCAAATACTAAACACAGCTTGAGTTCTAAAAGAAAACTTATACATTATGAAATTAGATGTTTCGTTTTTTTCTAATTTATCTTTAGAAAAATAATAAGTAAGCATAGTTGATGGCCCATGGGACAATATTTTACCCCCTTTAGGAAAAAACAAATACCCTATTTCTGGTCGAATATGATAATAGTTGTTTCTTCTAATAAAGCCTGTTTCATTCCCTCTTACATCTGTATCTACGGATTCGAAAGTGGTGGCAATTGTATATTTTCTAACACTTCTGGACAAATTTGCAGAAAAAACGTTATTGTTAGTTTTAATTCCTGGAGCTATTGTCTTTAAATAGAATGCCTTGCCAAGCCATTTATTATCTGCAGAAGCAAGGTAATATTCCAATCCAAACGTACGATTAAAGCTGGCTAAATTTGCGTTTTGATCTGTATTTTTTGAGAATGCTATTTCTCTATCAATATAAATTGCACCAATATAAGAACGTTTGAATACTTGTCTTTGAGCTGATAATACCGTAAAAACAGAGCCTGATTCATTGTTATTGCTTTTTCCAGTTAGCATATTCATGGCCCCAATTCTCCATTTGCTATTAATTTTCCCACTAACTTTTGCTCCATATAATATGGGGGCATTTAAACCTACTCTTCTAGAAAAAAATGGCCGAAGATTTAAGGAACCAAAATTGTTGAATATATCGCCATTTTCTAAGAAAAATTGCCTTCTTTCGGGAAAAAATAGCTCAAATCTATCTAAATTTGTTTGTTGTACATCCACTTCTACTTGAGAAAAATCTGGCAAAACGGTTAAATCTAAATTTACAGAAGAAGTTAGTCCAATTTTAGCATCAAATCCAACGCCTGGGTCTGTTTTTATACTTTCATTTTTTTCGAAGTTCTTTCCAACACTACTGTATACAAATGGAATAATGGAAATATTTGCACCTGGATTAGGAGGGCTGGTTTCCCAAACCAGATTGCCAGTAAAAGCCAAAGCAGCGGTAGGAAATTGTCTTGGAACAGGAGTCCAAGATGACTTTTCGGTGGTTTTTAAATCTAGTCTACTAAAATTTAAACCCCAAATTTTTGACCCTGCTTTATAGCGAAGAGTTTTAAAAGGAATGGCGGCTTCCCATGTCCATTTGTCTTTATCAAAAGCTACTTCAGACTGCCATTTGTTGTCCCAGCTTAGATTAATTGATGAGCCGTTTGCCATTAGCCCATCCCATTGACCTCCTCTAGCGTTTGAGCCAAAGGAAAAACCATTAGTAAGGTCATTAAAAGTATCTATAAATAAAAGGTCATTGTCATTTTTTCCAAAATTCCAATCTCTTTTCATAGACTCTACCATATTTGCACCTTTTATATAGTTATAGTTTATAAAAAGCACATACAGATTTTTATCATCATAGGCAAACTTTACTTCAGTTATTACTTTAGCCATGCTGGTATCCATAGGCAAAACCTGGAAAAAGTTGGAGGCTATTTGGCAATTTTTCCAACCTTTATCATCTGCAATTCCGTCTACTTTGAAAGATTCATTTGTTTTTTTTATAAAATAATTAAAAGTATTATTCTTTTTTTGAGAGAAAGCTGAAGAGTTAAAAATAACTAATAATAAGAATCCGAAATAAAGTTTTGACATTAAAAATTTGTAATTTTGCTGAAAATTATCACAAAGGTAGCCTAAAATGGACATATGGAGGTTTTTTTATATCTCTTTATATGGCGTTTTTATCTACTCTTTTCTATTTAAAAAATATATATATGCAGATAACTAAGAAAATGGTAGTGAGCTTAACGTATGAGCTTTATGTGGATAAAGACGTGGAAGAATTTGAGATTGTAGAAGTAGTAGGAGAAGATAATCCAATGGTGTTTTTGGTGGGTCATAGTGGCTTGCCAGCAGATTTTGAAAATAAATTGGAAGGTCTTAAAGAGAACGATGCCTTTGATTTTGAATTACAACCCCAAGAAGGTTTTGGCGAATTTTCAGAAGATGAGATTGCAGAATTTCCATTAGAAATGTTTAGAGTAGAAGATGGAAATATTCCTCCAGATTTTTTAGAAATTGGAAATTTTGTGCCATTTACTAATGAAGATGGAAGCCAAATAACTGGGAAAGTCTATGAAGTAAACGATTCAGTGGTGCTTATAGATTTTAATCATCCTTTGGCTGGTAAGACCTTGCGATTTGAAGGAACAGTTTTAAAAATAAGGGAAGCAACAGCCGACGAGCTTGCTCACGGTCATGTGCACGGAGAAGGTGGCGTTCACCATTAATTTGTTTGCTATTTTATGCTTTTGAAATTTTGCTAACGAGCGCGTTATTTTCTTATTATTTCAAATTCCACTCTTCTGTTTTTAGCTTGACCTTCCGTGGTTGCGTTAGATACTAAAGGCTTGGTTTCTCCCAATCCAAGGCTTCTGATGCGTTCTTGAGGTATTTTCTTTTTTAGGATATAGTCTCTTACCGTGTCGGCTCTTTGTTGAGAAAGTTTAAGATTGGCTTCATTTGAGCCTACATTGTCGGTATGTCCTTGCACTTCAATCACCATATTTGGATTATCTTGCAAGAGTGTAACCATTCGATCTAATTCAAAAAAGGATTCTTCTTGTAAAATAGCACTACCAAACCTAAAGAAGATATTGTATAATTGAACGGTTGTTCCAATTTGTATTGGAGCTAAAGCTAAATCTTCTCCTTTTATTTCTTTAAAATTTCCTTTTATTGACAAATCAATATTTTTTGATACTGAAATAAAATCTTTTGCCTCGGCTCTTATGGCGTACCGGTTTCCATATGGAAGCACAATTTTGTATTCTCCAGTATTTGGATTGGAATACGCCACGCCTAATTCTTCGCCATCTTCTAAGTTTTCATACACAATTTTAGCTTCAGTGGGCCTCCCAGTTTTTTGGTCAATTACCTTCCCACTTAGCATTACCACGGGAGTAGGGGCTGTAATAGATTCTTCTATTTTTTCTTCTTTTGGTTTAGCATCTGCAATTTTTGATGATTGAATAGCGGCATCATCGGGAGCGGTTTTTACATCTTCTCTGAGTCTGATTCTCATAAGATCAGATTTACCTACTGAGTTTTT
>JANNWE010000732.1:0-4395 GCA_031414675.1 Cytophagaceae bacterium | reverse complement strand
ATATGGTTTAATGAGTCCTATTTCTGGTTTGATTGCCGACAGATTAAATAGAAAGTGGTTAATAGTAGGTAGCTTATTTGTTTGGTCAGGAGTTACGTTTGTAATGGGTTTCGCAAAAACATTTGAACAATTGTATTGGTTGCGTGCCCTAATGGGCATAAGCGAAGCTTTGTATATTCCTGCTGGTCTTTCATTAATTGCCGACTTTCATACCTCTAAAACTAGATCCCTCGCCATTGGCATCCACTTGTCAGGTTTATACGTGGGTCAAGCTTTAGGCGGATTTGGAGCAAGTATAGCCGCACAATTTTCTTGGAATTCTACTTTTCAGTCTTTCGGCTTAATGGGAATGGCGTATTCTGTCGTATTAATTCTTTTTTTAAGAGAAAGTAAAACTTCAAAAGTGGATAGTATTAACGAAACGGTTTTCACTGAAAAATTGCCTGTTTTAAAGAGTCTGGGGCTTTTATTTACTAATATTTCTTTTTGGATAATTCTTTTTTATTTTACCATTCCGAGTTTGCCTGGGTGGGGGGTAAAAAACTGGCTTCCAACACTTTTTGCTGATAAATTAAATTTAGACATGGTTAAAGCAGGGCCACTTTCAACGGTCACCACATCTCTTTCGTCACTGTTAGGAGTACTTGTTGGAGGAATTTTATCAGACATATGGGTCCAGAAAAACATACGCGGAAGAATATATACTAGCGCCATTGGTTTGGGGTTAACCATTCCAGCCTTATTATTGATTAGTTTCGGCCATTCTATTATCCACGTGGTTGGAGCAGCTTTCTTTTTTGGATTTGGATTTGGAATGTTTGATACCAATAATATGCCTATTCTTTGTCAATTTGTATCTTCTAAATATAGGGCCACAGCATACGGTTTTATGAATTTGACGGGGATTTTAGCAGGAGCTTTTATCACAGATTTATTAGGCAAATCAACAGACAAAGGAAATCTCGGAAAAGACTTTGCATTGATGTCTGGGGTTGTATTGATTGCTTTAATTATTCAACTCACATTCCTTAGACCTAAAGTAAATGATTTTAAAGATGAAATTTAATGGAAATAGCCTACATAAACTGCTAGTTATAAAAATAACTTATTTATTAATCCCAATCATTAAGTACGAATGGTTAAGTTAAAATATTTTAACAATAATTGTATATGAAAAACATCTTCTTCTTGTTCTTATCCATTTCATTTGTATCAAAAATACAGGCTCAAATACCTGTTTATATTTCAGGAATGGAGGGTCATAAGTCTTATAGAATACCTGCAATTATCAAAAATAATAATGGTGATCTTTTGGCCTTTGCCGAAGGCCGAGTTGGTGGAAGTAATGATTTTGGGAATATCAATATTGTATTGAAAAAAAGTACGGATAATGGGAAAACTTGGGGTTCTATGATAACCGTTGTTGATTATAATGATTTGCAAGCCGGTAACCCCGCCCCCGTTTTAGATGATTCAGACCCTAATTTTCCAAATGGAAGGATTTTCCTATTTTATAACACTGGCAATAATCACGAAGGGGAAGTAAGAAATGGAAACGGCCTCAGAGAGGTTTGGTATAAAACTTCTACAGATGGCGGATTCACATGGAGTGAAGGAGTGAATATAACGTTACAAACCCACCGACCAAACCAGCATTCTGTAAACCCAGCCTATAATTTCAAAGAAGATTGGCGTCATTATGCAAATACTCCCGGTCATGCTATGCAATTTAAAGAAGGAAAATATAAAGGTCGCATTTATGTGGCTGCCAACCATTCCACAGGAAAGCCCCAAAAAATGGGAGAAGATTATTTTGCCCACGGTTTCTATTCTGATGACCACGGACAAAACTTCAAACTTAGTGAAAACGTAAATATTGCAGGGAGCAATGAAGCAACGGCAGCCCAAATTTCTAAAAATAGACTCATGCTAAATGCTCGTAATCAAAAAGGGGATAAACGGTCAAGAATAGTAGCCATCAGTAAAAATGGTGGAGAAACTTGGGACGAAACTTATTTTGATGAAAATCTTCCTGACCCTGTTTGTGAAGGTAGTATTCTCTCAATTGGAAAGAAAAAGGGGAAGTCAGTGCTTGCATTTTGCAATGCCGCAGATACTAAAAACCGAGATAATTTAACATTGAGAATCAGTTTTGATGATGGAAAAACCTGGAAAATCTCTCAACTGGTTTATTCAGGGCCCGACAAAAAAGACAAATCACCATCAGCATATTCTGATATTGTTAAAATAAGCGAAAAAACTATAGGCGTTTTGTTTGAAAAAGACAATTATTCACAAATCGTATTTTCAACTGTAGATTGGAAATGAAAAACATACAACCCCCTTATTGTGTTATAATCTTTTCATGTTCTATTTAAACATATACTTGTCTTTCTTTTTCTATCTAATTTTCAAAAATCTTGCCTTTTTATAAACTACACATTGTATATTTGAACCAATAAAAATTATTCAACCTTACAAAAAACATTTCATCATTCTTTATGAAAAACAAAGCTCTTTTTTACAAAAAGTTATTGCTTTATCTGTTATTTTTCATTTTGAATTCAGTAGTGACATTTGCTCAAAACCCCGAAATGTTTTACGGGGACTTGGATATTACTTCAAGACCATACGCTAAAGACCCTTATGTGATTTTTTTCCAAGGAAAATATTGGATGTATTATTCAACTCCAGATAAAGAAAAAAAAGAGTGGTATATTGGAATTGCTTCAAGCAGCGATTTAGTAAATTGGGAGAAAAAAGGAAACATTAAAGGCCAAAAAGGTTCGGTAGAAGAAAAAGGAATTTGTGCACCCGGTGCCCTATTAAAAGATGGAGTTTTACATTTGTTTTATCAAACTTATGGTAATGGTAAATTGGATGCAATCTGTCATGCTTATTCTGCCAACGGCATTGATTTTGAAAGAGACGCTTCAAATCCTATTTTTAGACCTACAATAAGCGATTGGAGCTGTGGCAGAGCCATTGACGCAGAAGTAATTATATACAAAAACCAATATTTTTTATATTTCGCCACAAGAGATCCTGCATATAAAATTCAACAACAAGGCGTAGCAACTTCCCCAATTACAAGTAATTTTGAAAGAAATAGTTGGAGAGAAGTTCCTAATATGCCTATTCTGAAACCAGAATTAGATTGGGAAAAAAATTGTATTGAGGCAGCCTCTTGCATAAAGAAAGACAAATATCTATACATGTTTTATGCGGGTGCTTATAATAATGAGCCCCAGCAAATCGGAGTTGCACGCAGTAAAGACGGGATTCATTGGAAAAGATTATCTAATGCCCCATTCTTAAAAAACGGAAATCCGGGCTCCTGGAATGAGAGTGAAAGTGGGCATCCTATGGTTTTAAAAGCAGAAGACGGTCGAGACTATCTATTTTTTCAAGGAAATAATGACAAAGGGAAAACTTGGTATTTGTCGAAAGTAGAAATATTTTGGAATAAAAAAGGCCCATATTTAAAAAATTAAAACACGCTAAACTGTAAATGAGATTTTCAAAATTAATCAAAAAAGTTACCGCATATAAAATAGGCTTAACTACATTATTTATAGGTACTATTTCCATACTTGGTTTTAAAAAATTTGATTTTCAAGAACCTAAATTCTCTCTCGAAAACTATCAGATTGAAGATGGTTTTGAATTAAGCTTGATCGCTTCCGAACCTTATCTAAAAGCTCCAGTAAGCATCGAATTCGACAATAAAGGTCGGATGTGGGTAGTAGAAATGATTGGATATATGCCAAATCTGGAAGGGATTGGCGAAGAAGAACCTAATGGAAAGATTTCAATCTTGGAAGACTTAGACAAAGACGGTGTTGTTGACCATAAAAAAGTGTTTTTAGATCAATTAGTTTTGCCTCGTGCTCTTGCACATGTCTATGGAGGGCTATTATATGTAGATGGTCCTAAGCTTATTTTCGTGGAAATAAAAAACGACAAACCTGGGAAAAAAACAATTGTAGATCCTATTTATGCCGAAGGCGGAAACGTAGAGCATTCATCCAATGGGCTGATGATGAATATTGACAATTGGATCTATAATGCAAACTTGAATTTTAGATACCGCTTAAAAAATGGAAAATGGCTAAAAGAACCCACTTCCGATCGTGGACAATGGGGCATTACAAAAGATAATTTTGGAAGGCTTTATTTCAACAACAACTCTACCAATCTTAAAGGTGACCTAGTTTTGCCAAATAAAGTGATTAGAAACAAATACTTTAAACCATTTGCCTCTGAAAACATTCGTTTAGCAAGCAATAAAGTTTATCCTATTCATGCAACTTCATTAAATAGAGGTTACCAAAAAGGGGTAGTGGATGCTAATGGGTATTTAATAGATGTAACTGCTGCATGTGGACCATTACT
>JANNWE010000731.1:0-9802 GCA_031414675.1 Cytophagaceae bacterium | reverse complement strand
GGTAAAATCACCTTTTGCCATATAATAAATACTCATTCTGGATCTTGCAAGTGCTATTCCTTTTTTAAAATTAATGTTCTGGGACAAAGCCAAAGCTTGTTTTGCCAATAAAAAAACAGAATCTGGATTGTTCTTTATTTTTCGAGAGTTTTCTATAATCTTCAATACGTTGACACTGTCCGAAAGCTGCAAAGGTTTGTTTTGCCCAAATAAATTGACGGCAAAAAAAAGCAAACCAAATAGAGCCAAAGCCATTGTTTTTTCAGAAATCATAAAGAATTATATTTTCTTAAATATATTTGAAGTGTTACAAGCTAGAATATAAATTCAATATTTAGGCTATAAACAAAAATTCATTTCAAATATATTTAAAACAGGGTCTTTTATACATCAAATTTAATAAAGTAAAAGGAAAGATTTGAATTTTTTAACTATGCTTAGAAAAGAATCAAACATCAATAAGTTAATTAAAAGACATCTGTCTTCAAGTTATTCAAATTTGAATTTATTTCTTGAATTCACGTTTGTTTATTAGTCCGTTTTTAAAATTTACCTAATTTATTCTTTTCATTTTTTTATTTAAGAGCACTGATTAGCCTTTTCCATTCCATCAAAGATCTTGGCAGGTATGCCTCAGGGTTTTCTGTGATTCCAAAATTCATAAAAACTACTGTTCCGGAATACTTGGATTTCTTTAAAGGCAGAATAAAATTAGTTAAGTCAAAACTGCCAAATCCAATTGGTTTTATAGTACTCGTATCCCGGGTTCTTGAGTTGGTATAATCTGCCACAACATCAGAACCTGCTAAAGTAACTGCGCCTAAACGGTGTTTCACTTTTTCAATAACCTCGGAAATGCGATAACCGTTTCCGGCTCTAACTTCGTGATATAAATGTAATGCTAGTTTAAGGTTAGGTTTATTAATTTTTTCAACAAAAGGCAAGGCTTCTTCAGCGGAAGCAATATAACAATCGCTATGAGGATACAAAATCACTTCTATATTATTGAGTTTGGAGTATTCAGTAATTTCAATTAATTTTTTTTCAATAAAATCATTTGTAATTCCTTCTGTCTTTTTTCCAAAAATTATCCATAATTGAATACCCTTATTAGAAATTTTATCTACAACTTTTTTCCATCGCTCTTTTCTTTCGGCTGGGTCATTAAAATTATACCTTTCAAAAATAGCAGTAATCTTAAATTTAGTATCCATCTCGTCAAGATGAATAAATTCATTTATGTTATTAAAATCTTCAATCTTTTCACTCTTTAACACAATTCCTTTATATCCAGAACGCTCTAAAAGCTGAATTTGCTCTTTTGGAGATTTTTTTTCTAAGCCTCCGTAATTATAACTAGCAATTGGCCATTTTGTGGTAGCATATGATTTTTTATCAGTATTTTTTGTGGTTGAGCAAGAAATTAAACTGAAAAGCAATACATATTTTAAATTTACTATACACTTCATTTGATTTTTGTTAATTTACTTTAGCAATCAATACAAATTTGAAATACAAGCATTTATTTTGTTAGTCTGTTACTTAGATAAGTCCACAAACAGCACCTGGTTTGTTCCATGCTGAGGAACGGCTATAACATTTAATTCAGGAGAATAATTAAGGTCAGTAGGATTTTTAAGTCCCGAAATAAAATCAAATACCTTTTTTTGTTTAGGATTAATTTTTAAAACTTTGCCTGCAAACCAATCTGTAACATAATAATATTCCCCTGCTTTTGTTATGCCTTCAAGATTCCCGATTTTGCTTAGGAGTATTTCTATTTTTTTTGTTTTTAAATCAATACTCAGCAGGTCACCTAGTTCTGAAGTTTCGAATGTTTCGGGGTTACTAAGTATCCCCCAAGAAGCTACTATTAGGTTATTATTATCAATGTACAATCCATCAGGTGTTTTTAATTCACTTGTTTCTAGCCATACTTCAGGAATTCTTGTGGATTGTGGCAGCTTGTAAATTTTGTTTCCGAAAAAATCGGACACGAAAAGATCACCATTAGCTGCTATGGCAACATCATTGATAAACGCTGCTCCTGAAATTGTGAAGAACTTATTTATTTTTCGTTTTGCAATGTTTATTTCATATACGCCATCCCTATCACAGACATATAAGTAATCATTAGTGATGGTCATGCCACTTGGGGCATGCATACCCTCCGTTTTCCCAATCCAAAACTCATGTATCACATTTCCTTTTTCATCGGTTTGTGTAATCCAGCCATAATTGTCTTTCTTTAAGGAAATGCCTCCACCCAAATTTGAAACAAACCAGGTTCTGGATTTAGCATGCCAAATTGCCTGGTCTGGAGCATCATATAAAGGTGTAAAATTTTCTTCTAATGATTTTTTTGAATTTGCCTGCTCGTAACTATTTTGCTTTATAACAGGGGTCATATGGATCTCCTTGTTCGGAAGGCTTAATGTTGGATAGGTTGGAACTAGCAACTGTGATACATTACCAAAGGCAGCATCAACGTTTTTTGTAAAATCTTCTTGTGCTGAAGTTAAAGATAATACTGACAAGGCAATGGTGGCAAGAACACTTTGAAATTTTAGCATTGGTGTATTGTTTAATTTGGTTTAGAATGTAAGCCTGTTGTTTAAAAATTGATTATTCTTAATGTCATATTAATTAAAGATTTACAATTGATGAATTGGCAGACTTCAATGCACTCTGATTGAATTTGTCCAAAAATATTTCCTGCACAATTTCGCCTTTCATATTTTTTATAAGGATATTGTCAATATAGATGGTTGCAGTACCTACCGTATTGAATTTAAAAGTAAGTCCAAACCGGCCGAATTTTCTGGGAGCAAAAGCGCACAAACCAATAGCTACATGCTTCCAGGCATTAGCAAATTTTGTTGGAGATTGCAGGAGTTTTCCGTTTTGATCTACTCCGATGCCCCCATCAAATATGGGTTTCTCCTCTTTTAGCGGTGACAGATAACAATAAGCAATCTCTGATTTTGAATCAACCTTTATATCGTATTCAATATAATATTCAGGAAGAACTTCAAAACTTTTGTTGAAAAGAAAAAGGGTCTGTTTTGTAAGCTCTGTCGGAGTTTTAATATCGAGATTAATCGCAATGGCACTTCCCCTGGGGTCAGGCTTCGCAGCTTGAATATTTAAAGGAAGATGTGAATAGGCGGCACCGATTTTCCTAGCTTCAATATCAATCTGAGCCTTGAACTGTTGAACGATCTCAGGATTTTCGGCTGATACATCTTTGGTTTCAGCAGTATCATTTACCAAATCATACAGCATCACTTTGTTCCAATACCTAAACATTTTCCACTTGTCGGACCTTAGCACATCATGATTTCTCCAGGCCCAATAGTAATATCGATCGGTTTGTGGTTTGTTCGCTCCTTTAATTTTATCAACAATAGTAATACCGTCCAACCCTTTGGGCAGTGGTTGTTTGCTTTTTGTCAACTCTGCCAAAGTAGGAAACATATCGAGATAACCGCACATTTCAGGAACGTCCCTTATGGTTTTTGTCATAACAAATTTTGGAATAATCATTGATGCTGCTGAGTGGACTCCCCCATCGTAAATGGAATGCTTAAAGCCCCCAAACGGAAAATTATTTCCTGCATCCGGCGTACCTCCATTGTCGCAAAAGAACAAAACAATGGTATTATCTAGCTGATTGCTTTTTTTGAGATAGTTCATTATTTTCCCCACATTATCATCCAACGAAATAAGTACAGCCGAGTATAAGTATGCTATCTCTACAGGGGTGAGTGCTTCGACTTTTTCGTTCCAAGAATCATCGTTGTATTTTTTTGCATTGTAAGGCAACAATGGAGGAGTTCGGGAATCAGCCGCCTTCTGGTAATCCATCATACTACTTTGCTTTACGACTTTTTCTCTGATTGAAACAGGGACACGTTTCAACACATCTTCTTTCACATTAAGTGGGGAATGCACTGCATTGAAAGGCACATAACACAAAAATGGACTGTTGGCATTTTTGCTTTTATCCATAAATTCAATAGCATATTTCGAGATCAAATCGGTCGAATAATCCAATTCATCTTCAACCAATTTGTCATCATGAAACCAGCCGGTCGAGCCTTTGGAGAAATAGTCAATTCCTCCTGCATAGAACCCCACAAAACGGTCAAATCCATATTTGTTCACAACAGTAGCGTTCGGCACTTTGTAAGGCGACGGGCTATTGTGCCATTTACCAAATAGCCCAGTTTTATAACCCTCCCTTTGAAAATAGTTACCCATATTGGTGATTTGGGGATCCAGTGTGCCATCCGTTTCAGGGCCTTGACCCGTTCGCAAGGGATGTAGGCCCGTGAGTAATCCTGCACGAGTAGGACTGCAGACACAACTGGTCATGAAGTTGTTGAAACGGATACCTTGAGAAAAAATCTTGTCGATATTGGGAGTAGGTGTTTTGCCACCAGTATAGCTTAAATCTCCGTGGCCCAAATCGTCGGCTAAAATTATCAGTACATTTGGACGGGCTGATTTTTGAGCGAAAGTGGAAGTGCTATTGGAAGCAAATGCAATCAAAATCAACAGACTAAAAATTCCAACATTTTTTTTCATGACATACTATATTTATTGTTTCATAAACTGTTTAGTTATTTTCTGTTATTAGCTTGTTGCTTTAGTACGGTTAACTTTTCTATCAAAGAATCGAGTTGAAATGTTCTGGCCATAGGCTCTGCATCAGAATACCATGTAGAAAAGATACCATGTTGCCCTTCGAGTAAATATTTTTTTGCCTGAACAGCTTCGTCTTGAGCAAGTTCAAGATTTTTAATCAGAACATCCTTTTTTGCCTGATTTTTATAAGCATATACAAAGTGGTATAATGTTTTACTTAAATAGGCCATGTAGTAACTATATGTCCGAAGGTTGTCGTTAAAAAAAGTTTGTTTGTCTTTATCTAATTGGAACATCAACTCGGTACAACGGCTAGCAACAGACTCAAATTTAGGTATAGTTTTTTCCATCCCATACAATATTGCATCTACCTGGTTCTGACTTTTATTAAATTCATTATCGATGCGAAAAGTTCGGCCAGGAACACTCTCATATCCAATCTTGTGTAAAGGTTCCATATTCAACTCCCCTTTAGAAGAATAAAACACTTCACTGATATGATCGAATGCCCTCGCATATCTTAAATCCTGAAATAGGAACTGGCGTTCCATCCCCTCAAATTCGCTTTGTTTAGGTTGCCAATACGAGTTGTAATAATCATTGTAGAGTTGTACTATTTCTTTTGCATGATTGGCACCAAAATACTGTTTACAATAGTTCAGCATAAATTCATCGGTATTGTAGCTATTGTAATCCCACAACATTTTCGCATTTGCCGATAATTCCATCACAAATTCTCTTACATTTCCAACATTCACCACCGAAAAATAGAGCGGTGATTTATTGTTGATGTAACGATAATTGAACTCCATTTTCCAAGGACTTTCTGCCGGAGCAATATGTGCTCCGGTTGAAGCAAATCCAAAATTCATATAATAGCCCAATTTAACCGGTTTGCTTGAATTAAAATTGACCAGATCATCATAGGGATATGGATCTCGTCGGGCTGCCACGTATGTCCAAATCATATTCTCCCCATCGGGGGGCTTCAGAAATCCTTTGCTCATCAATGTGGCAATCTCATCATAGAATGTAACACGTACATATGGATTTGGATTTCCCGTTAACTCTTTAATGATATCTAATTGAATCCTGAGCATTCTGTTAATTACTTCTGCCCTTTCTTTATCACCAGCCGGAGCATCCTCAAAAACACTCCAAAATGGCTGATCTACTTTACCCCTAAAAGCAACTGTCCAAAGATTATCAATCCCGCTCTTTACCACAGTCTCGGCATTGTATCTAAAAAAATCAATGATGGCCTGTTCGTTTGCAAGCAGCAGTTTCGGAGCCTTCCTATTTCTAACTTTTTCCCAATAAGTTTCCCATGTTCCAAATGAAGTATTAAGGCCACTTGTATGATGAGAAGTAATTACTAACCCATATTTGTCGATTAAATTGGCATATTTGCTTACTTTATACGCTGGTTCAATAGTAGAATAAGTTTCAACAGTATTTAACTTTAAACGAAGTGCGGTTTCCAACCAGACATTATCGTTTTCAGGAGATTTCTTTTTCCATGGGTCGAAAAAATCTTGGTCGCCAGGTAAAATGCAACGGTACCTTACTTGTGGCGATTTGAAATAAAAATTAAAATCGCTCTCAAATTTAATTTTCTTCATTCTTACGGGCACCCATGAACTCCAGTAATGCAATGGAGGAACGCCCAAGACTTTTTCCGAGAATGTGTAAATGGCAAAAATAGCACCTCTCATGTCGAAACCCTCTAAATATATCCGTTTGTTTTTAGAATCGGAATAAACGCGATGAGATTCGAAACCATCAAGTTCTAATACTTTGTCCGATGGAACTGAAATCAATCGGGAGGCCCGGTTAACTATAACTATTTCGGTTACATCTGCTTCGGAACTCATTTTATTTACAACTTTCGGCTCGAAGTTTAAAACTTTTCCAAAATCTTTGAGTAAAGCATTTAATGCAAGTTTTATTGGGCTGGCTTCGTTATCGGAAATTACAATTATCAGTTCATTTTTACTGAATTTTATACCTTCCCCTTTAATCGAATTTGCATTTATTGAAAAAGAAATAAGCTGAATCAAAATTATCAATAAAAGTGAAATAAATCTAAACAAGTTGCTAAATCTCATCATGTTTTTCATTTTTATAGGGTTGGCGTAAATTATTTGGAAATAACTATTTTTTTCATTTGTCTAATTTTTAGCGTATTGAAAACAACTGTGAGTAATTCAAATAATAACTAAATCTGACTTTAATTTTTAGTTTGTAGCATTTCGAATCCTTACCTCATTTTCAGACCATGAATTGCCGCTTGGAAACCAACGTCCTGCCGCAACCCGTTCTTTCAGCCCTGCATATTTTTCAGGATAATACTCTCTCATCATTTGGTAACGATTTGCTCCCGTCCAGTTAAAAACGTAATTAGGATACTCCTTAAACGCCTTAAAATTATCATCTAGGGTATTTTCAAGAAATCACGGATTACTTGTGGGTTAGACCATCGCCACACGTCATCGAGGTGCGTATATGGCACAGTAAACAATGTTGGCTCAGAAATGTCTATTAAAGCCGGATCAATTGGATTGACAGCAGTTTTTGCTGAATTAACAGGTTGTGAAAAAGCAGCTGTCGCAAGCATAAAAGAAAAAAGCAAAGCTATAGGAATGGCCTTTGTAAGTCTGTAATTTATTAAGCAATTTATTTTCATGTTATCGTTTTTAACTTTACAAAAAATTCATAAAACTTAAGGTTAACTTTATTTTCTTTCCGGCATCTTTTTGGAAAAAGGAATTTCGCCCCGAAGCATTTTACCTGCCATACTTGTTAACCATAAATAATGATCGGATGGAACCTCTTTTTCAATAGGTACAAAAACACTTTTCCCGACTGGAACATTCTTAGCACATTTCATGATAGCAGTGCCTTCATCAATTTCATCGAACATAGCAACATATAGCATTTCAGCTCCGCTCTCAATAGCACCGGCAATTTGCTTCCAGTAAAATTCACCTTTGTTTCTCGGGATCTTATCAGATTCTGCATCCTTCATATTGTGCCATGAAAAGCCAGGGAAAACGGTAGGTGCATATGCCTTCCCATTTTCTTTGCACCATTTTACATCATCAATAATATTTTCCTTTCGGTAAGCTTCATAATTTCCCTCATTATATCTTCCAACTAACCATGGATGAACCACATCGGCTTGCTTCAAAACTTCATGTAGCCGTGGGTCACCTTTTGTATCAGAACCCAATGTCCTCCAACGAGAAGGAATACCCAAATGAATAGAGCATCCCCCATATTCCGGGTCATTTTTGAAAAAATCCATGATATCAAAAATTTCAGGGATATGGCCAGATTCTCTGGTTCCTGCACTGATACCCCAAAAAGCAACCAACGGCTTGTTGTTATGGAAAAGATAGGTAGTTTTTTTTCCCTGATTGGTAAGTTTAAGGTCGTCAACCAAATGTTTCCAGTCCTCCATCAGAAGTTTATATTTGCTGTCTTCCATGCTCCCAATATCATACATCAGGCAAATGGCAATTCCATATTTATTAGCCGCTTTTAAGGCAGAAGCCAGCACCTTGTCGTTATGATTTAATCTATTCTGACTTGTAAGAACGGAGAAGAACCGTTGCATAAATACGCCATCAATGCCGTACTCTTTCATCCATTTAAAATGCAAATCCACTGTGCTTTCATCGTATGAACTAAACACATAGGCTGGCGAACCATCCGCAAACTTAAAAGGTGTTTGGTATTTTACTTTGTACTCGGTCATCTCTGGCCAGTTGTCGAATTTGCAGGAACCATCCTCAAATTTATCCCCCTTAGCATAGTGGGTCCAACCTCTGTTTGCTCCGTCACCTTCGCAATTGAACCAACCTTGATACCCGGCCATAACAAGTCCTTTATAACTCATGAACTTGCTTTTGGCAGCATGTTTATTTTGAGCTGAAATATCTATGCCGATTAAAAAGAATAGTAGCACACTATATATAATCCTGTTCATCATGAGGTAATTATTTGAGATTAAACAAACTATTGACTGTAAATAAATTTTCGCTGAGATATTTATCCGAAATCTGCTATTATTTTTATTTTTTATATTATTTTCTAATTAGTATTCTTTGCTCAACCCCTTTAACAAGCGGGTAGTTTACATCTTTTAAATAACTAACTAATTTTGAACGCAAATTTTCTACAGTATCCTGGTATTTAAATCGTTCCGGATTTGTGCCCAAAAGATTATTAATTTCATAAGGATCGTTTTTTAAATCGAAAAGTGCTTCCACATATTTACCACCGTTTCTATGAGTAGTCATTAATTTCCAATTTTCAGTCCGGATCATTATAGAAGGAACTTTTTCATTTTTCCATTGCCATTCAGAAACAGCAAAATCATATTTTGGGGATACAGTACTTTCCATAACACCTTTTAATGAATAACCATCGGTTGGAATTGATTTTACGCCGGCATAATCCAGGATTGTTGGAAAAATATTAAGTGTAGAAACTGGTGAAGAAACTATTTTTCCTGCATTTATTTTATCAGGATAACGAAATAAAAAAGGGACTCTTACAGACTCTTCATAAAAATTGAATTTACCCCGCATTCCGTGCGCTCCAAGCATTTCGCCGTGATCGGAAACAAAAATTACCAGTGTGTTATTAGTTAATTTCAAGTCATCTAGTTTTTTTAGAATTTTACCCACCCATTCATCGACCTCAGTTACAAACGCATAATAATTAGCCGTCATGTATTGCACTTTAGCTTTATCATTATATGGCATGTCTATAATTCCAGGATTATAAGGAGAGTTTAATCTTTTGTCTTCAATAGAAACAGGAGTTGGCATATCCGTTGGTTTATAGATTGAAGCATAAGGTTCAGATGGGGTTATAGGCACATGCGGACAATGAAAGGAACAAGTGAGTATAAACTGTTCATTTTTCAATCTTTCCAATGCATCAATTGTTTGTTTGCCTTGTACAGCAGTTATGGTATATTCAGCAGGCAAATCAAGCACTCCATGTATATCTGCTTGGCTCAATTTTTTTTCAAGTTCATTCTCAGGTATTATACCCGAGGGTAAATATTTATAATAACGGTCGGTTGGATCAACCTTGTAGGGAACTGTGCCGCCATAAAAAGTAGTTTCATATCATTCAC
>JANNWE010000730.1:0-1571 GCA_031414675.1 Cytophagaceae bacterium | reverse complement strand
GCAAAAAGATCAGCAGATTCTCGAATTTTAGAAGTTGCATGTCGTTCAAAACTCATTCTAGCATCGGTGTGAGACATTCCAGTGCCATCATCAATAACCTGAATAAGTAATTTTCCGGCTTCTTTTACAATAAGCTGAATGTTTTTAGCATCTGCATCAATGGCATTCTCTAATAATTCTTTCACCACCGAAGCGGGTCTTTGCACCACTTCGCCTGCGGCAATTTGGTTAGCGATTGAATCTGACAAAAGACGAATAATATCCATAGAGCAATAAGCGAATTAAAACACAAAGTTGAGAAATTCCTTAAGGATTTCCTTGCAATATGTTTTTCAAATTTAAAATGCTTAAAAAATTACCAAATATAGAAGTGGACTAAGATGTATTTTATCTTTCAAATACAAGTACTACTGCGTTTTCAAAATTATTTTTCACTTTGTGGATTTAATCCTTACCTCCAAATCAATTTCCTATCTACTTTTTTCTATCGTTTCGCCATAAGGTCTACCATGACCCTGGCCCCATTTTGAGTCTTTAAAATTTCTTCCTATTTTTACCAGGTGAAAGGCCCAAAGGGCTGGGTCGAAAATTCGATAAATACTTTTTGATTGGTAAATAGCTCAAAACAGCATCCCAGATAATTCACGAGATGAAAAAAAATTATTTCACTATAATAAGTATTTTACTATTACTGTTTTCAATTATCGGATTTTCTGATAATCTATTGTTTGATGTAAAACAACCAAGCAACAGCGATCCCAAATTCATAGTGCACGGATTGTTTATGTTTGCATGGTTCATTATTTTATTGGTCCAAACTAATTTTATCCGAAAAGGAAATTATAAAGCTCATATTGGCTGGGGTACGGCAGGAATGATTGCAGCGATAGGAACTGTACTTAGTACTTTTTATGTTTTTGCTACCGTATATAAAGGATGGAATGTTATGCCTTTTTATGCAAAAGCTAACAGGTTTTTAATGCCTAGTTTTGCTTTATATGTATGGCTAGGTTACAAAAATCGTAAAAAACCTATTCTCCATAAACACTACTTGTTTATAGGAACTTTTTTCCTTTTAGAGCCAATTCTAAGTCGTTTCCCACTCGATATATTGTCTGACTCAGCTTTTTATATTTTTCTCTTTGGTGTTTGGAATATGTTCTTTCTTTCCTTTTTTGTTTACGATTGGATTGTATATAAGAAAATACTTCGAATTGTGTGGATGTCATATCTATGGCTATACGTTGTTTATGCTATTTCAATAACAATATAAAGGATTTTACTTTTCTACATATAGTAACAAAAATTAAGCTAAAGCCGAACCGCTAACATTTAGCGAAGTAAGAGAATATCGGAATACCGCATCACCTTTACTGCAATTTACTTTTGAGTGGTCCGACAACTCGTCTTATTCTAACCGTTGGCCATATGGTAAAACTAGACCACGGCACAATTTTGAGCCTTTAAATTTTCTTCCTACTTTTACAAGGTCAATTGGATGGGTCGACATTTTGATAAATGCTTAAAGAATTGCTTCGTTCTCAAACATTCTTAAAATTCAAAAACACCAT
>JANNWE010000729.1:0-1832 GCA_031414675.1 Cytophagaceae bacterium | reverse complement strand
ATTCCATTATGAATAAAACATTAGTACTATTGGTTTGGGCTTTAACCCAAATCAAGAAGTCATCAAAGCAATCTGGTGATTTAATAAATACCTTGTGCACCATTTTCTTGCCTAAATCATTAATAATACAGGCATCAAACTTCTTTTTGGCCATATCAATGCCAATAAAATAAGAGTAATTTTTTGTAGAAACATTCATTTTTTTGTAATTTTAATGTGAGAAAAAAAATTGACCTAAGAAAATCTCAATTGACAAGAGCCTTTATAAGATTAACAGCATCTGCTGCTTCTAAATAGTTAAATTGTCTCTAATGAGAAGGGGAGCAGGGCCTAGATCTAGTCAAAGTTTATTCTTAGCGTCCCCATAGGTTTCGCCTGCTTCCCTCTTAGGAAAATTTATCATGATAAAGTTAACCTAAGTCTCATAATTTTCAATATTTTTTTAAAATACAAAACTAAAGTGCGTCCCCAAAGTAAGCGAGACTACATAGGTCTGTACTAATTAAGGCGCATGTTTAGAGTGTTAATATTTGAAAGCCCATTATGTAAAGGTTAATGTTCACCAACGACGGCATTTTGTAACGGAGCTTTTATAGGGCGTATCAGAGCAAACAGAAGCGTCAGCCCAGCGAGCATGCCCAATGCCCATACCGTCCAATCTAAATAGTACCACATCTTTGCCTGTTTTTGTAATGCAAGGTCTACCTGGTCGCTATAGCCCCTTTTGATCATATCTGCAAAAGCGGGTTCCAGGTAAAAACCTGCCACCAGACCTCCGATGATAAACCATGTCAAAGCAAGGAGTATAAGTTTTCGGCGTTGTGTTTTCCAGTTCGTAACTAAGGCGATTATAAAAAGCATGAATGTAATCATTGGAACCGTATTCCAAAATGCGGCACTGTTATACCCATAATCTCCATTCAACATAGCGAAGGAACGTGGTGGGGCTTCTGTTAAAGTACTCGCTACAATAGACAGGGCGAACATCTGAGCTCCGACTTGAAGGAGGCAAGATGCCACAAGTGCAATAAGCGTTATATTTTTTAAATTCAGTTCTTTCATTTCAATAGTAGAAATTTTATGATAAATAAAATTTTATGGTATCAAACTTTTTTTAAATATTTTTTTTCAAACAACCTTGTGCCTGTATGTGCAGTAGGGGATTAGTAGTAATAACCTTTGCTTTTGAAACTAAGGATTATAGAAACACAAATTTTCTGTTTAACACTGCACCCGATTTAGCCACATGCCCACTGTAGTGCGCTCAGCTTTCCTTTTTCATTGGCAGAAGTCAAATTATGTCTTATCTTTTTATTCTGGTTTTGGACCTTTTGAAACAATAGTTCTCAGTAAACCAGGAAACCAACGTTGCAACCAAACAAAAACTCTTCCGTGGGTTGTGAATATATAATTTCTTTTCCGCTTAATTATAGCTTTCACCATAACTTTCGCCGCTTTATCTGTAGTCCACATTAAATTTGCTGGACGTGGGTCTGGCCGTTCAGGATGCCACACGCCTTCATTATCAATTCTGGCAATCTCCGACACCACAAATCCAGGATGAATGGTAGTACAACTCACACCGGTGCCCATTAATTCAACCTGCAAAGTCAGACCAATTGAATGTACAGCAGCTTTTGAGGCGCCATAGGCTCCAACATTAAGATTGGGAAGATAAGCTCCAACACTACCCACTAAACCAATCCGTCCCTGGTTTTGCTTCAAATGTGGCAAAGCGTATTTTACCGTCAGGGCTAATCCGGTGACATTACCTTGTAATTGCCTATTCCAATCTTTTGCAGTCAACTTATCTATACTTCCAAAAACACCAA
>JANNWE010000728.1:0-2448 GCA_031414675.1 Cytophagaceae bacterium | reverse complement strand
GATTCCTCAACTTCATGATTCTTTGTAATTCTTTTATGATATGCACAAAAGGTGCATAAACTTTCACAATAGGGTAAATGAATATATATACTTATTCCTTCATTTTGTAGCTGAAAATCAGATAAATCAGCTAATTTATTTTGCCATACCCTCTCCTTAAAAATATCTGAATTCCAATTTGGTACGGTTGGATAGCTAGTATATCTAGGACCTGTTTTTGTGTATTTTTGAATTAATTCTTGTTGGTTCATCGCCAATCTGTACTTTTTTAGTAAAAATAGCAGCATCGAATCGTTGTTTTTATGATATTTGTCAGTCAAAACTTTGTTTCATACTTTTTCTATCTTTTATTGAATGAAAATTATAATAATTAACGGTCCGAATTTGAATCTTTTAGGAAAAAGAGAACCTGAAATCTATGGGAGTGAAAGTTTTGAAACTTATTTTGAAATGCTCAAAGCCAAATTTGGGCGTATTGAACTTTATTATTTTCAAAGCAACCACGAAGGAGAAATAATTGACAAAATACATGAAATAGGATTTAGTTTTGATGGAATAATAATTAATGCGGGTGGCCTTACCCACACTTCGGTTTCACTTTCAGACGCTTTAGGAGGTGTAAAAACTCCAGCAATTGAAGTGCATATTTCCAATATTCATGCTAGAGAAGAATACAGACAACACTCCTATTTGACTGCTAAATGCAAAGGAATGATTTGTGGACTTGGATTGAAGGGTTACGAATTAGCTATAGATTGGTTTATTAAGCAATAGATTTACAACGGTAAACAATTTTCTAGACTGCTTTTAAAAGCTTTGTGTATCATTATTGGATTCATTAGAATCAAAGGTTTTAATACCTAATATAATAAAAATTCTTTTTATTTATCTGACGAAATTTTCAAATTATTGGTTATTTTAAAAACACAAAAAAGGCCGGAGCCTTTTCATATTTATATTAAATTTTTCTAAAAAAATTAATTTATTTTCTTTTTTAAAGCATCTTCTTTTCGTTCATGAAATTCGATAAACTTCGAAAATTCTTCTATCGGAATTCGCTTTCCAATTATTCGTTTTTGGCTATCCAAAATAAATGAGGTTGGGGTGGAGTAGACATCATAATAATTTCTAAAATAATATCGATTTTTAGCATCCCATAAATTTCTCATTTTTTGGGTTTTGTAGGTACTGGCAAATTTCTTAATTTTATCTAAGTCATAATCTACTGCTATATTCAGAACTTCTATGCCTTTACTTTTATTTTCATCAACAAATTTCACAAGCTCCGGGGCATGGTCTTTACAATGCCCACAATCTGGACTATAAAAATATAAAATAGTATATTTGGCCTTTCCATTCATAACATTGTATTCTAATCCTAAGGTATCAGAAAGTAGTAATGGAGGCATCAATTTGCCTGTCATTAAAGGTTTCACAATACTCACTCTTTCTTTAAATTTCGCTCTTTGTGTACTGTCCAGCCAATCTGCCTCTTTTAAGTAATAGGTTTCTGCCAAATGAACAAATACCCCATCTAAGCCTACAATGTCGGTATTTTCATACTTATTGGTAAGCATCCACAGCACATATCTGTACACATCTTTATTCTTTTTAGATAAAGTTATTATTTTATCTGCATCTACTATTATTGAATCTGTAATTTGATAAACTAAGTCTTTAAAATATTTTTCCACTTTAGATTGCAAAAAAGGGGTTCTCAGCATTCTATCATCGGAGAAATCTATGTTATCAAAAAACTTCTTTTTATACAAATTAAATAAAAAGGTAGAATCTCTTCTTCCGTTAGCTAAGATAGGAGCCTCCTTGGGCAGCTCAGGCTCAATATTGGCTTTGATTATTTTGGCAGCAAAAGATTTCTCATTTACTTTAGTGACAGTATTCATGTAAGCCGTAACTTCTTCTTGCAGCTTGTTCATTTTGGACTTATTCAGTTCCAGAACAACAGGATCTTTTTGAGTTTGTAATTCTTTTTGGATGGCCATCGCTTCATCGCTTTTACTGGCTAAATACTTCCGATACCCAAACAGAATATCATTTTCTTTAGAACCCATAAATTTTACAGACTTCACAAAATCGGTGGTGTCGGCCTCGACTTCCATTTTATTTTCATTTCCAGTAACTAAAAAATCATAATATTTGGCAGCGTTAAGGACAATTAAGTAAATACCCCCTTTTAAATTTTCTTTTCCTTTAAAATGAAAAAAACCATCTACATTTTTAGCAGAATCGACTTTAATATAGGAATTATATCCATAATAATGAGCCAAATGAATGTATTTATCCGGTTCAACTCCATTAATTTTTACTTTTATATCGTATCCAGCTGTTTGAGAGATTACTTTTGTGGCAAACAGTAGTAGAGCAAAAATTATTAATACATTTTTTTTCATGAATTTCTTTTTTTAGGTAAATTTATAAAATTATTAA
>JANNWE010000727.1:0-2608 GCA_031414675.1 Cytophagaceae bacterium | reverse complement strand
GATTTATCCTTTTTTCGGAAGGTAAGGCCCCGGAATAACTGAGATAAATATCCATTTTACCATCCGCATTTATGTCTACGGAGGTCACTCCAGTTTTCCATGGTCCTGGCTTTCCGGCTACTCCAGATTCTACGGTGTAATCTTCAAACCGCATTTTACCTCGATTTAGGTACATTTTATTTTCACCCATATTAGAAACAAAATATACATCCAATAGTCCGTCTCCGTTATAATCCGCGGTACTTACTCCTGCTCCATTATAAAAATATTCGTACATCAAAATATTAGTATTTGGCCCTTCCTCTAAATTATTTTGGAAACTTAGATTAGTTTGTTCGTTAGATAATAAGGTAAAAAGAGGATCAATATCCATTTCTGTTTCATTTTCGCTTGAGTTCTTGCAAGATGTGAACCCCCAAAAACTTAAAATGAATACATATTTTGTTACACAACGGATCATGGTTTTTTTGAGAATAATTTTCAATTTTTCCAAAGATGAATTGGGAATGGAATGTGTTTTGAATTTTCTTTTAAAAAAAAATCTATCCCAAAAATAGGGATAGATTTCTTGATTAAATTAAAGGTTGAATAAATTTTAATAACCAGGGTTCTGAATCAACTTACTATTCCTGTTCATTTCATCACGATGAATAGGTAAAAAATAGATTTTATCATCCCAACTTCTGTTCTCTTTACCTGGGTCAATTTTTCCTACCTTGTACGAATAGGTATAATTGTCAGTATCATATTTGTAAACGGAAACTGACTTACCAGGTTTAAGCGTTCCTACAATATTTATAATACTAGCTTTTCTGCCCAAAGTGGTTGCCGGAATCATCCAACGACGAGCATCATGATAACGTTGCTCTTCAAATACCATTTCAATTCTTCTTTCGTTTCTGTAACGTTCTTTAAGAGCGGCACCTTTGTCGGTAACAGCTGGCATTCCAACTCTAAATCTTATTTTATTTAACCAAGCAGTCGCCTCTGCTTCGTCGCCTAGTTCTATACTAGCTTCAACATAATTTAGAATAGCCTCAGTATATCTCAAAAACGGCCACGGTATTTGCTGCCATGCACTTTGGTCAATTATGGCTCCACTTGGATTGGTAAATTTACGCATGTAATAATTGGTGTAACTGCCATTCCAGTCCTCAATTGAACTTTTACGAGTATCCAAACCAGCAATTGTTTTCTTTGCTCCTCCTGGATTTATCTCATATTCTCCAGTCTGAATTTGATTTGCTGGATCTAATGGAGCCGCACTTGATGAGCGTGGCTTCCAACCAGAACCCTCATACAATAGCGAGGCTTTCATTCTTGGGTCTCTATTAGCATAAGGGTTTGCAGAATGGGCAGGCTTCGCCCAGTCAAATTTAGTTCCATCCATCATTTCATAGTCATCTACCAATTCTTGAATAGGTGTGTTTCCAGCCCAGTTATTATATCCATTAGGTCCATTAAATAGACCCACTCTTCCGCCACCTTCATTTTTGGTAGGGATAAAATAGCGAGCAAAAATTAGTTCCGCTTGTCCTCCATTCATTGATAGAGATTGATTAATATAATTGGTAGTTCCAGTCTCTGCAGCTACTGGAGCCGTTAGATTAGTTTGGAATCCAAAACCAGGAAGATCTAAAACAGCCTTTGCAGCCGCTCTGGCTTTTTGCCAACGTTCAGTTCTGCTTCCAGAAAGATACCCTACAAGCTCAGGTTTTGCATAGGAAGCTAGGGCTTTGTTTTTAACCTTAGCAGTAGGAATATCGGCCATGTCAGAAGCCGCGTATAAAAGAACTCTAGATTTTAGAGCTAAAGCAGCCGCTTTGGTGGCTCTTCCTTTTTGTAAGGATTGACCGTCAAGACCAGTTGCAGCATCGTCCAAATCTTTTACGATGAAATTAACAACTTCTTCATAGGTATTTCTGGCTCCCAAAAAGTCAGGGGCATCCAAGGTGAACGCTTTGTCCACGATTGGTACACCACCATAATACCTTAACAATTGGTGATAGAAATAAGCTCGCATAAATTTAGATTCTCCCGTGAGCCTTTCTACAATTTTATTCGCGTTTACAAATTTTGGTGCTGCCAAATTTTGCAAAGCAAGATTAGATGCTCTAATTCTTTGATACATGTTTACCCAAGAAAGAGTTCCATTAATCCAACCTGGATCAGCGGGGTTTATTCGCCCTTCTGTATGGGTAGTAATGTTTCTGCCTGGATGAGTAAAAATAGTTTCATCTGTCAATGAAGCCAACATTTGTTCGTCAAAACCTCCGTTGCCAAGACCACCATACAACTCACTCACAAAGGCTTCTGCTAAGGAAGCATCAGTCCATACCACATTCTCAGACAATTGGTCTAGAGGCGTAGTACTTACAAAATCATCATTACAACTTTGAACTGTAAATAATGAAATTGCAAAAATTGAGAATATTATTTTTTTATACATTTTTATTTTAATTAAAATTTAATATTTAAACCCATATTAATAATTCGAGATTGTGGGTAGTACTGACCGTTGGCATTTGCTGTCTCTGGATCATACACTTTCAATTTATCAATCGTAAACAAATTTATACCACTTACATATATTCTTGTACTGCTTGAA
>JANNWE010000726.1:0-6481 GCA_031414675.1 Cytophagaceae bacterium | reverse complement strand
CCTGCATAATTTTTTCTAGTCAAATATACTTTACCCAATAAAGTTAAGGCAGCACCTTTAGTAATTCTACCTCTTTGGTTGGCAGGAAATGTAGTCGGTAGCACTTTAGCAGCATCGTTTAAATCTAACTCAATTTGCTTGTAAACATCTGCTTGTGAAACTCGTAACAAATCAAATGCTTCTTCTGGCTTTGATAATGTTTTGGTAATTAAAACCACATCGCCAAAATAACGAGTCAAATTAAAATAGTGGAAAGCTCTTAAAAACTTCAGCTGGCCTTCAATTACTCCAATGGCTGTAGGATCAAAACTCGCTTTTGCTAGCTTTTCTAATGCAAAATTGATATTGTAGATCGTGGAATAATGATTAACCCAAAGGGTATTTATTTCGCCATTTCCCTGGTTTACCGTTGAAAACTCAAAAGCTTCCCAACCCACAGCACCACCACGATTGGCAATATCTATATCAATTGTGGTGTTGTCTGATATAAATTCTTGACCTAAATAAGCAGAATTCGTAATGTTTTGCAATTGTCCATAAATGCCATTTAAAGCTTGTTCAAACTGAGTTTGAGTTTGATAGAACAGTTTGCTGTCGATTCTGGTTGGGTCTGTGGTATTTAGAAAATCGTCTTCACACGAAAATTGACTCAACACAAAGAAAATCGTTGTTATTAATTTTAAATATTTCATATTTTTTTTAGATTTAAAAATTTAACTTTATTCCTAATGCTATTGTACGAGGCACAGGATATGCCTCATCATCGTTATTTAATCCAAGACCACCTCTGTTTCCAGTATCTGGATTATTGCCAGGGTATTTAGTAAAAATGAGCAGGTTGTTGGCGGTAACAAAAAGCCTAGCATTGTTTAAAATTGATTTAGATTGAGGTAAGGAATATCCTATAGTTACAGCTTTTAACCAAATATGGCTACCATCGTAAACGTATCTTTCGCTACTCTCTCGGCTCCATTTAAAATAATTTGTACCGCCTTGAGAATTTTTAGCAAGTGGGTCTGAACCAGGATTTGCTTCCGAACGCCATCTATCTTTTGCTTTGTCTAACACATTAAATACCCCATCCATATTCATGGTGGAGGCTTCAATGTTCCTATAAACATCAAATTTTTGACTTCCTATAAACAACACATTTAAATCAAATTTTTTATAGTCTCCTGCTACAGTCCAGGCCCAAGTAAATGCTGGATTTGGATTTCCAATTTCTACCATATCCTGTGTATCATAGGTTACTTCTCCATCATTGTTTATATCAAGGAATTTCATGCCTCCGGGTATAACACCATCTTGCTTAGGCCAAGCGTCAATTTCAGCTTGGTTGTTAAAAATACCTACTTTTTTATAGCCATAAATCATCCCAATTGGTCGGCCAATGGCCATAACATTATATCCTCCATAAAAACTACCATTAAATAGTTTATCATTAGGGCCATTTATTGCTAATATTTTATTTCTATTGAATGAAATATTAGCATTTGTTCGAAGGTTTATTTTTCCTATTTTAGTTCTATATTCCCCTGCAATTTCAAGTCCTTTATTTTGAACTTTACCAATATTACTTAGAGCGGTTGTAAATCCAGAAACCGCAGGAATGGAAACGGGTAAAAGCATATCATTGGTAATTTTATCATAATATTCAATGGTAAAAGTCAATTTGTTATTTAGAAGAGCCAAATCTAAGCCAATATCCAATTGATTCGATTTCTCCCATTTTAATGTTGGATTGCCAAATGAACTAATTACTTTACCAGGGGCAAATGAATTCCCTAAAATATAATTATTAGCAGACATAAACGACAAACTTGGGTAATTGCCTATAGCATTGTTCCCTGTAACTCCCCAGCTTGCTCGTAATTTTAATTCATTTATGGCTTTTATATCTTTCATAAAAGGTTCTTCGGAAATTCTCCAACCTATAGATGCTGCAGGAAAATTGCCAAATTTATTGTTTTCACCAAATCGTGAACTACCCTCTCTTCTATAGGACGCCGCTAACAAATATTTGTCTTTATAGGAATAATTAGTACGAGCAAAATAGGCCAGTAAAGCCCAACTATTTTGATAAGAGTTAGAAGCTCGAATTGCACCCGCTCCTAAATATGGTACTAGATCGTCTGGAAATGTATTGGCTGAGCCATCTATTCCATAAATACGTTCAGTTTGTGCCGTAAAACCTGCCATAGATTCCAAATTATGACTTACGCCAAATCGCTTACTGTAAGTTAACAATTGATCTGCCGAGAAATTATTCAGTTGCTCGTTTATATCTCTTGCGGAGGCTATCCTAGGGGGTGCACCTGCCGTTCCCGAGGCTAAAGAAACTCCAATTGATGATGGGACAAATTCTTTAAAAGTATTAAAATTTATTTTGGCATTTACCGAAGTTCTAAACTTTAATCCCTCTAAAATATTTATCTCAGCAAAAACATTAGATAAAATGTCAGAAGTATTTCTTTTTCTAATTACATTTTTGAGTACAAATAGGGGGTTAGGCCAACTGAAAACACCATCAACACCACCAATATAGGGGCGTAATTGACCATCTGGATTATATAAAGGTTCGCGAGGATCCATTATCAATGAACTACCAACCAAGGCTCCTCGTCCATCGGTATTGGCTATATTTTCTTTAGTAAAACTACCATTCAAATTTAAGCCAACACTTAAAAATTTATTGATGGTATTTGAAAGGTTGGTTCTTAATGAAAACCGTTCGTAATCGGTATTTATTATTGCACCATTTTCTTTATAATATCCTAATGAAAGCATAGATTTTACAGGTCCTTTTCCGTTAGTTATAGTGAAGTTTACATCTTTGTAAGTAGAGTTTTTTTTCAATATTGCCGCATACCAGTCCGTAGAATTTTGTGTTTGTTCTGGGAAACGGTAGCCAATAGGCACATCTTCGAGTTTGGGTTCAGCTTTTTTAAAATATCGAAAGTTATCTTCAAATACTTCTTTTTTGAATTGTGCAAATTCTTGTCCATTTAATACTTTCACTTTACGACTATCTGGAATTGAGTTTACACCATAGTCTAAATTGAATGATACATTTAATTTGCCGTCTACTGCACTTTTTGTGGTGATTAAAACAACTCCATTTGACCCTCTTGCTCCATAAATAGCGGTAGAAGCCGCGTCTTTTAAAATTGTGATGCTTTCAACATCATTAGGATTAAAATTTGCACCAACTGTTGTTCCAACCACAAATCCATCTATTACATAAAGAGGATCGCTACCTGCTCCTAATGATCCAATGCCACGTACGCGTACTTCAAATACTCCGCCAGGGACCCCATTCTTTTGTTTTACTGTAACCCCCGCAGCTCTACCTTGTAAAATTTGATTTATATTATTTGCGGGCTGCTCACCAATATCTTTCATACTTATTACCGATACTGCTGATGTGATATCCTGCTTTCGTTGAGTACCATAACCCACCACCACTAACTCACCAATCGCTTTGCTATCAGCCTCTAAAGTTGGGTTAATAATGGTTTGGTTGCCTACAACCACTTCTTTAGTTAAAAAACCTACATAACTGAATACGAGTGTTGAACCAGATGGCACATCTAATTTGTAAACACCAGCTGCATCTGTAGTGGTGCCTTTTGCTGCACCTTTCACCGTTATACTCACTCCAATAAGTGGGTCTTTTTGGTCATCAATTACTTTTCCAGAAATCTGTTGCTGAGCATAAGTTCTCAAACCTCCGATTATCAAGATAGTAAATGTAAAGGCTTTGATAAACCTTTGAAATAATAGTTTTTTTTCCATAAGGGTAATAGATTTTGATAATTTAAAAAAATGAAAACAGCAATTCAGATTATAAAATGGTACAAGTCTTTACAAACAAGCTATCCAAAAGAAATACTAAATAAAAATATTGAGTAAGTGTAAGAAAGTGAGTATCAAATTGTATAAATAGTTTTTCCTTAAAATAAAGATATTTTAGTGAAAAATAGTATTTAAATACAAATTAAAAATATTTTTGTTATATATTAAATTAACAAATTGATAAATTTTTTGCACAAAATGATACGAAAATTTTTAAAAATTATTTTAAATTTGAGCTTATTAATACAAGTACCTATTTAGATACAAAAATTCTTGATTCTGGCCACAATGTCCATCCTGTAAATACACGCTATCCAGATTTGAGTTACCCAGATAATTATTTTTTTTAAATGGGTAAATGGAAGATGCTTAAGGGAGTATTGGATTATTTACATATTAAAAGGAGAAGGGCTTTTCGAGTTTTATGGGCAAAATAATTTTTCATCACCCAATTTAACACACTTGCACGGTTTCAGTTTCTAATAAATTTCCCAATTTTTTAATTTTAGAAGCAATATGACCCACGCCAATTGCACAATGGTGAGCGGGTCCGTGGGCGTTCCACTCGTTTACAAAGCGTCTTGCACCAATCGAAAATTTGTATCGACTATTCGTGTTGCCAATTTCAAGGATAGGTCCAGCCACAGATTCTCCTTCGGCTACTAACAATTGAAGTTTTCCATCTCCCGTTTCTACAATTGACAATAAAGTTACAGGTCCATGTTTTACCATCATTTCTACGGATAAGCCATTTCCAACTTTGCCGTGATAAACTTGTAAGGGCTTTACTTTGGTTTTGCCTTCTGCTATGGCTAAATGCCCAGGTCCATCATGTCCCATCAATACGACATCATCGTTGAAGTCCATTGCATAATACTCTGTAAATGAGCCACCTACGCCAAAAGAATCCATTATTTTCATGGCTTGGGCATTTTTTATTTCATATTCGCCTGCTATAGGAATATTGCGAGCGGTGAGTAGAGAAGTTCCTAAAATTATGGAACTCATCGTATCCTCATTTTCAGAAATTCCCGTTCCTTTATAATAATATGCCAATGAACCTAAATCGTATTTTTCAACTAATTTATCCAAAGCCAACGATGTTTTAGCGGCTCGTTTCAACTCGTAATCTGAGCAATCTGATTGAATATCAAAGAGTTGATGAAATTCTGAAACCCGATTGGCAATAGCATATTCCGAAATTTCTTTTCGTAAAGCTGAGAGTTCATCTACTTCAATAATTTCAATGTGTCCACCAAAACTTGCTAATTGTAACGTAATATCCGTATAAATATCCAACATTCCCGAATAGTAATGCCCCATTGCTCCAAGACGATTATGAGCCATTATGTTGGCAACTTTGGAGGCTTCAACCCATTCTTGAATTTCTGTCCACGCTTCGGGGTCGTTGTGCAACATTCCCGTAATCTGGTGAAATTTTATGTTTGCTCGCTTAAAAACATTAGCAATTTCTGGCACTGGACAAGCTGAACAAAATGCCAACCATTCCCCCGTCATTTTTGTGCGGTCAGTCATGGTGTTAAAAGTTGCATAATCAATGGCGGCTTCGGGCGAAAGGTTCAGGATTATCACAGGAACTTTTGCTCTTTGAACCACTGGCAAAACCGTTGAGGAAAGGGCATAAGTCGTAACGTAAAGGAAGATAATATCAACATCATTTTGCCTGAATTGATGTCCCGCTTCAACCGCTTTTTCAGGGGTATCAACCAAACCTAAATTAACAACTTCCGTATCAAAAGCATTGATTTTTTGAGCTACAATTTCAATAAAACCCTCCAAACGAGCTTTTAAGCCCTCAAATTGATTCCAATAGGCTTCCAAACCAATGCCATATAAACCTACTTTTAGCGGATATTTTTGTTTCATTTTTCTGATGGTTTTAATAATTGAACGGGTCCTAATAAACCCGAAGGTTCCAATTTCCAGTCTGGTTTTATGGTGATATTTGTTTTGGTAAATCGTTCATTTTGTGGTTTACCACGGTCGCCAATCAAACGATTTCGCCATGTGTTTACTACTTCTATTTCCAAAACATTTCCTTTCTCTTTTAACAAACCACCCACCGAAACTTGGTAAGGTGGACACCATAAAATGCCCAAATCTTTGCCGTTGAGTTTTACTTTGGCAATTCCAACGTCCTTTACTGTGCCTAAATCAAGAACAGCCCCCTGCCACCCGATGGGGGAGTTTGTGTCAAAAGTTTTTTTATAAATAGCTGTTCCTGAATAGTATTTTATTCCATTTTCGGGTCGGTCTGTCCAACTAACCAATTTATCGAAAATTACAGATTCTGGGCCGCCCCATTTTGTGTCAAAATTTACCTGCCAAGATGTATTTATTTCTTGTAAGTCATTTGTAGTCAATGTCTTAAATTCTGTATTTTTATTTTGAGTCCTCACGATTGGCTTTCGAAAAACTACAAAAGTCGAACCATTTGGATTGAAAGATAAATCAACAAAAGTTCTGCCGTTTTCTTGGTAAAAATGTGTGGCATTACTGATTTCTCCAGTGACTGGATTCCACAATTCGGGTTGTTTTCCTGTGATTCTGAAAGCTGCTTTTAGCTGAATTGTTTCTTTATTTTGGTTGCTAATATAATAGTAAT
>JANNWE010000725.1:0-1949 GCA_031414675.1 Cytophagaceae bacterium | reverse complement strand
TATATTAATCAAACAATTGACAAATCTTGGCAACCTTTTCTAAGTAATCCACCTTTTCCAGACTATGCATCTGGTCACTCCACGTCAGCAGGAGCTACTGTGGAAATATTAGAAAGTTTTTTTGGAAAATCTGTTAATTTTGAAGATAATACAAACAGTCCAAATTTGCCAAATAGAAAGTTCAAAAGCCTGGAAGATTATGGTCAGGAGACTTCTAATTCAAGAGTTTATGGTGGTATTCATTATGATTTCTCTTGCAAAAAAGGTTATGAAAGTGGCAAAATTATTGGAAAAAATATATTAGCTTTAAATTTCAAAAAATAAATTCTGGTGTTTAAAATTTACCTAATAAAAAAAATTGAGAATCAATTTATTTAAAATATTATCAATCTTAGCAGGGGTCATTTTTTCAAGTGGGCTAAAGGCTCAGCAATCAGTAGAAAAATTATCTAGTGACGTGGCTACCCAATGGTTTGATTTACAACTAAAAATAATTCCCGAAACTCCTGGGTTTACTCCACCTGTAGTAGCTCGTGCATTGGGGTATACAGGTTTAACTTTATATGAGTCATTGGTACATGGCATGCCCCAAAACCGATCTCTGGTGGGTATTGTTCAAGAATTAGATAAATTACCACTTCCTGATTCAAAGCAAGAATATCAGTGGGAAGTAGTAGCAAATGCAGCTCAAGCAAGTATAGCTTTAGCCATTTATGCTTCAAACCATAAAGAAAATATTTCCAAAATTGAACAGTTGAAAGCAGCCATTAATCAAAGGTTAAAGATTTCAACTTCAGATAATACGTTTAAAAAATCTGTTAAATACGGCGAAGAATTGGCGAAAGCAATCTATCAGTTTTCAAAAACAGATGGCGGCCATGAAGCAGAGAAGAATAATTTTCCTAAATCTTATAAAGGTCAAACGGGTTCTTGTATGTGGGTGCCTGTGGGAAATCAAATTCCCCTCCAACCCTATTGGGGAAAAAATAGAACATTTATTAAAGGAAATGCAGATTTTGATTTACCAATACCTCCTAAATGCGAAATAGGAAACTCCTCTTTGATGTTTGTTCAAGCATTAGAAGTGTATAGCGTAGGTAAAAATCTTACACAGGATCAAAAAGATATTGCACTTTTTTGGTCTGACGATCCTGTAAAAACATTTACGCCTCCTGGTCACGGAGTATCTATTGCCACTCAATTAGTAAAAAAAGAAAACTTAAAACTAGACAAAACAGCTGAATTATATTGCAGGATTGGGATTGCTGCCTATGACGCATTCATTTCTTGTTGGAAATGTAAATACATGCATAATATACTTAGGCCCATAAGTTTTATTCAAACCACAATAGACCCAAATTGGAAATCATTCTTAGATAATCCACCATTTCCCGAATACACTTCTGGTCATGGTACAGTTTCAGGAGCTATAGCCATGGTCTTATCGGATATGTTTGGTTACAATTATAATTTCACAGATTATTCTCACAAAGAAAGAGGCTTAAAACCAAGAACTTATGACTCGTTTTTGGAATTTGCTCAAGAAGCAGCTCTTTCTAGGCTTTATGGAGGTATTCATTACAGAATGTCTAACGATGAAGGTTTAAAAAATGGAAAAAGGATAGGGAAAGCAGTGTGTGAACTAAAAATAAGAATGAAAGCTTCCTAAATTATAAGCATAGCTAAATACTATATTTTTTACTGTTTTTAAATAATTTCAATATTCTATTTAAAAATCAATTTTGAAAACCCGCTCTTAACTTTAATTTTCGCTCTAATTCCTTCGCCATAGGTACTAACATATGGTCCTCAATAATGGCATGTTTTCTTAACTCCATCTCAAACATATCCACCTGATTTAAAAAAACACGATAAGGTAGGGGCGTTTCTTGATTCTCCGAAAAACGATGAATTAATTCAGTTACTTGTTTCAAATCATCTTCAATTGG
>JANNWE010000724.1:0-4315 GCA_031414675.1 Cytophagaceae bacterium | reverse complement strand
ACTATTTCAGAGGCCGTCCAGTCTCCCCCTTTATAATTTGCAAAACAAACTTCATTTTGTTCGTTGTGATAGCCATGTCCACAATAATAAAAAAAGAGTTGGTCGTCTTTCTTTGCTTTTTTTAGAAAAGCTGCAAATGCGGCCTTTACTTCGTTGGTAGTTGCAGATTTATCTTTCAAATAGAGGATTTGGTCAGATGGAATCCCATTATCTTGAAAAAACTTTACAATTTTAGCATCCACTCTTCCTATTTTATCAAAAGAAGCAAACGTGTTTTTATCAGCCCATTCCAAAACTCCCACCATAAAAACCCATGTGTTTTTTCCAAAACTTGTTTTAGGTTGGGCAAAAGAATTAATGAAAAATAGACAGAATAAGGCTATTTTTTTTATGGTTTTAAATGTCAATTTTTTACTATTAGATTTTATAACTATTTTACAAAGTATTACTTTTTCAAAGTGAATTACCAATACCTACAATTACTACTGAAAGAATTATTAATGAAATCCCTAAAAATATAGTTTGCCTTGTTTTAGACGACACACCTGCCCATTCTTTATTATAAAAGCCCCAAAGATTGGCCGTAAGTATGATTGTAGCCATATGTAAAATCCAGGAGCTCGCTCCATTTCCCAGTTTGCTTTCACCCATTCCGTAGAAAAAGAACTGCAAAAACCAAGTAGTGCCCGCCAAAGCAGAAAAAAGGATATTTCTGGCAATAGGAGTGGAAGTATTTGTATAATCTTTAAAAGAATTGTTTTTATAATTTAAATACATTCACCAAACAAAGTTAGTGGTGAGGCCACCCCACATAATAATTATATAAGTGACGTTATTTTGAAATAAAGGATTAAATCCACCTTCTACAGCAGCATCTGCCATTGGTTTGCCTGCTTCGATTCCAAAATTAAAAAAAGAACTCAAAATTCCAGAAATGGTAGCAATGATTAGGCCTTTAACTAAACTAAATTCTTGAACACTGGCATTTTGTTGCTCCACAGAAAGGTCTTTTTCTTTTAAGATTCCTGCTCTTCCACAAATGGCTATGCCGATCAGGCAAACTAACACACCCAATAAAACCATTTGACCTCCCGTGTTTTGCAACATATCCGTTAAGGAAGTTTTACCAGTAGTTGGATTGAAATTGTAATAAATAGCTGGTACTAAAGCTCCAAAAGCCGAGCAAAAACCTAAAATAACAGAATTACCCAATGACATTCCCAGATATCTCACTCCTAAGCCGTAGGTTAAGCCTCCAATTCCCCAAAGGACTCCCATTACATAGGTTATGTTTTTTATATTAGATCCCGTGTTCGTAATAATGTCCCAAAAACCAGGAACTGTTAAATAGGCCGCTAATGGCGGAACAAAAAGCCATGAAAACAAACCACCGATAATCCAATAGGATTCCCAAGACCAGTTTTTGACTTTTTTGAAAGGCATATAAAAACTTCCAGAAGCAAATCCGCCAATGGTGTGATAAATAAGGCCAATAATTACTTGCATATTTTTTTATTTAAAGGGATAGAAACTCCTGTGTTTATAGGTTTTTAACAAAATTAGTCTTATTTAATTTTATAACTATCCTCCACTCACCTTAATATTTTTTGTGGATTGAAATCCAATTTAGTTTCTAAATTATTTTTTGAAACTTGGTTTTTTTGGTAAAAAAGCGTAATTGTTTGGGAGCAATTGAAAAGGAATATTAGAATAAAGGCTATTGTAGTATATTTGTAAAATTTTTGATTTTCCTCTTATATATGAATTCAAATTTTAAATTTTTATATAGCCCAGTTTTTTACTTAAGTTTAGTAGTAGTCTTTACTATCCACCTTAGTTTTGATTTTTTTTATCAGTATTTAACTATTGGCTTACAGTCAGAAACAATGAATGCCTTTTTTTATTGTTTTAAAAATTTCCTACTAATACTCTTATTTTGGTTTAATGTAAAAGGGGCGTTTTTATCTATTAAAAAGTCAATTTTTGCATTTCTATTTATTTTTATTTGCACCTCTATTCCTTACTTTTTTACCAATCCAGTCATTTATTTGGATCAGGAAAACTTGATCATTAAAGCGCTTTTTTATTTTATTGGATATGCTATACTATCTGTTTTGGATATAGTTAAGTCTTATAAAAAAATATATTTCCCCCTATTTTTTTCATTAATTCCTCTAATAAATTTAGATTTAGCAAATAATTTTGAGGTGAACTGGGGCATTGTTTCTTTCTTTAACAAATCTACATTTGTGTATAAAAATGTTCCTATAGAATTAGTTATCCATCTAATTTATACCTTATTTTTCGCTATTCAGATAACTCTTTTTATTGAAATTCATAAATTGATTTACCATCATAAAATAGAAAAAATTGGTGGAGTGGCAGCAATAAAAAGAGTACATTTTATTAGTTTAATTTTAATTTTTAAGACTTTTTCTTATTGGCTCATTTCCACCTTAGTAATTGTTTGTTTAGGACAGAATATGCTGCCATTATTTACAAACAAAGTGGGCTTAGTTTTATTTGGTTTGGCAACCATTTTTTTGTTGGTTATCTGTGGAATGTTCATCAGGCGTTTTGTTACCATTTATTTTTATGATAAAATAGGCAACAATAACTGGCTTTTTGCATTCCTTTTCTTCCCTATTGTTGGTGGAACATGTCTGTTTTTAATGTTATTAATTCCCTCTAAGAAGATTAGGGCATTGGTATTTAAAGGATTCTCTAAAGAAAAAATAAAATACCTTTTCTTGGCTCTTCTACTATTTCAAGTCTTATATTTTTATTTTGCTGAATACATTAAAATTCCTGATAGTGAATTCGATTTAAGAAAGGGAGTATTTATTTTAAAAATATTTTTACCATTTTATGCATTTTTAATGCTTGCATTAACTTCTAAAAGCAATTATTTTTATCAAGCCATGCTTATGATTTTTCTTTTTTCCATCCCGCTTATTATTATTTATTTGGTTCCTTTATTAGAAAAATCGAATGATATTTTAATGATCGTAACAAGTTTACATATTAGCTTTCAAACCTTTTTCCTACTTTTTCTACTTTACCCTGTTTTCTATTTTAAAGAATATTTAGGCTTTAAATAAAATTGATTTTAGTTTAATTACTGCATTAGACTTAATTTTTTAACCATCCATTACTACACATATACTAAAATTTGAATGCCCAAAATGTGATGCATGTCTACTTTGTATTTTATATTCAATTTTCAATATTTAACTAAATTCTATCAAAACATTCGTTTAAAAATTCTATGCTTTTGCCTTTCAATACTACATAAAAAAAGTGGCATGATTAATTTAATCATACCACTTGAATTTATCCAAAATAAAAACGGATTTCTATTCTATTTTTTTATGAATTTTATAGTTTTTTGTTTATCAGCTTTTTCCAATTTAACCAAATAAAGAGCAGGGGTATATTTTGCAACATTTATACCATAACTCGTTTGATTTGCTTCCATTGTTTCTGAAAACATTTCATTTCCTTTAATGTCTAACACAGACAACTTTAAACCTTTGGTATCCGTATTTTTAAAATCAATCATAAGTTCGTCTTGAGCTGGGTTTGGAAATACAGTTGCTGATATTTCTGAAAGATTTAGACTTTTTTCAACAGATTCCCCTATTCTTACTTGCGCCATTTGTTGGGTTGTTGCCAAAGCAGATGAAATGTTTACGGTGTAGTCTTCTACTTCTCCATAAGTAAAGGTTTCGCATGGAGTACTATAAGCGCTGTATTTCATAGAAACTCTAATTCTAGTTTGTCCGTTTATTGCAGCGGTAGGAACCGTGAATTTTGCGGTATAGGTACTGGATCCAGTTGTTGAGCTACTTAAAATTTGTTCACCTGTATCTGTGAAAACTCCATTTTTGTTATAATCAATCCATATTTTCCAATATACTCTATACGTTTTTCCACTGAAACCTGGAGAATAACTCAAGGTATTGCTCACTCCTTTTGTAAGGTTGACCACGCTTGAGGTGCCATTAAAATATCCAGCATCTGCCCCAGAAATTCTATTTATATTTGATAATTTAAATAAATCTACCCATAATAATGAAAAGTTGGTTCCTTTACTGGCACAATAGATTTCTTGTAAAGTAGAAAATTGTGATTCAGCGTAAGTACTATTTAAAGAAGTACAATTGCTTCTTACTCTGCAATTATAAGCTTGATTGGATTGTAAACCCGTTATTTGAAATGAAGGACTTGTCACAGCACTTGAAGCAATAATCCAAGTAGTGGCACTGGCTAATTTGTATTCTACTTGATAGGAAACAATTCCAGAAACCGCTGG
>JANNWE010000723.1:0-4849 GCA_031414675.1 Cytophagaceae bacterium | reverse complement strand
ATTCCTGTTAATATTGGATTTAAAAAAACCAAAATTAAAGAAGCAAAAGAAAGGGTGTAGGTATATAAAACATCATTGTTGATTTCATGTCCAAAAAAACTTATTATATCTCCTCCTTGATCGTTTACAGCAGTGGCGTGATAGTAAATAGGAAATATAACGGTGGTTATAACTAAGTTATGAACAGAATTGGACCAATCGTACATAGCCCAGGCATTCCAAACTTTTTTATTGTTAATGTAATTCATGTCTAAGGGTTAAAATAGAAAAAGTAGAGAGGAAGGGATTCGAACCCTCGGTGCCTTGCAGCACACACGCTTTCCAAGCGTGCTCCTTAAACCACTCGGACACCTCTCTAGTTTTGGGAATGCAAAGTAAAGAAAAAATTGTGAGATTTTGTTTACGCCATTTCACCCATTAAGTTATTTTCTAATAATTCTTTTATTTTATTCAATTTATCTTCATTTCCTAATACCCACATCATTTTAGTTATTGCTGCTTCTAAGGTTATATCTTTGCCCGAGATGATACCCATCTCTTTCATTTTTTCACTGGTTTCATATTTACCCATCTGTACTGTTCCTCCCGTACATTGAGAAACATTATAAATTACTACTCCTTTTCGAATCGCGTTTTCTAAACTAGCCAAAAACCAATCATTAGAAGGTGCATTTCCAGATCCATATGTCTCTAAAACTACTCCTTTAAGTGTTTTTTGATTAAAAAAATTACTTAAAAATTCTTTATTTATACCCGGAAATAATTTCAAAATGGCCACATTGCTATTGATTTTTTTAAAAAACTCAGGTAATTTTCTTTGCTTTGGAATATAAATGTTTAAAAAATTATAATCAATATTTACCCCAATTTCAGCTAAATATGGAAAATTTTCTGAATCAAAAGCGTCAAATTGGCTACTTTCACGCTTTTTTGCTCGGTTGCCTCTTAACAATCTTCCATTAAAATAAATACAGACTTCTGGTACAATTACTTGTTCATTTATTGTAGAGCCCGCAATTTGAATAGAACTTATCAAATTTTCACGGGCATCGGTTCTTGGTATTCCTATAGGAAGTTGAGCTCCAGTAAAAACGATAGGTTTTGTAAGATTTTGAATCATAAAACTCAAGGCAGAAGCGGAATATGCCATAGTATCTGTGCCATGTAAAATCACAAATCCTTGGTAATTATTATAATTTAATTCAATAATCTCTACCAATTCTATCCAAATTTCAGGTGAAACATTGGAAGAATCAATAGGTATTGGAAAAGACAAAAAACATAATTCTAAATTAAGTCTGTTTAATTCTGGTATATTTTCAACGATTTGATCAAATTTAAAAGGAATTAATCGACCAGTTAAGTTATCATACACCATTCCTAAAGTTCCTCCGGTATAAATAATTAAAACTTTTTTAGAATTTTTTTCCCTAGAATTTATTTTTATTATATCATATTTATTCATATTCTGATTCTTCTAAAAACAAAGCAAAAGATCCTTGTAACTCTTTTAATGTTTTTTCCTTATTTAATTTTTTTGCTAATTCAATTCCTTTTAGATAGGTATCTTTAGCCTTTTCAAAATTATCGAAATTGAAATATAAATTTGCCGCATGATAATAAGTTGGTAAATATTCTGGAAATCTAATTAACAAGATTTCAAAATATTCTAAGGCTTTAATTGGAAACTCACTATTGTATTCAATAGCCAGACCATAGTAGTTGAATGGGTCTTCAGGCTCGATTTTTATTTGATCTAATAAAAAATTAATACGTTCAACTTGCATCCTATTTTTCTAGCTTTTACATTTGCAAATGTTATGCATGCATACTATTATTTTTAAGTAAAAGTTAAATGCCTACATTGTTTAAGAATTCAAAATTAACATTATAATTTCAATCTTTATGAAAATATTGGTTTGTATTTCAAGTGTTCCAGATACTACTTCAAAAATTGCTTTTGAAGACAACAATACAAAATTTAGCAAAGCGGGACTTCAGTATATAATTGGACCATATGACGACTATGCCTTGGCTAGGGGAGTAGAGCTTAAAGAAAGTTTAGGTGGAAGTTTAACGGTATTAAATGTTGGATTAGTAGATTCTGAACCACAAATAAGAAAAGCTTTAGCTATTGGTGCAGACGATGCAGTTCGGATAGATGCAGAACCTTCTGATTCCTATTTTGTAGCATCAGAAATAGCCAACTATGCCAAAGATAAAAATTTCGATCTTATACTAATGGGTAGAGAAACTACTGATTATAATTCGGGTGTGGTTCATGGTATGGTAGGGGAGATGCTTGGAATTCCTTCTTTTTCTCCAGTTATGGAATTAAATTTAGATGGGAATAAAGTCCTTTTATCTAGGGAAATTGAAGGTGGAAAAGAGAAATTAGAAACTAATTTGCCTTTGGTATTAGGTTGTCAAGAACCAATCGCCGAATGGAAAATTCCAAATATGAGAGGGATAATGTCAGCAAGAACAAAACCTTTGGTGGTAATAGCAGCTAGTTCTCAAGAACTTACTTTAATCGAGAAATATGAATTGCCTCCAGCAAAAGGAGCTTGCAAAATGATTTCCGCTGAAGATGCTGGGTCATTAATTAAATTATTACAAACAGAAGCTAAAGTTTTATAAAACCTAAATAATAATTAAAATGTCAGTATTAGTATATACCGAATTGGCTGAAGGTCAATATAAGAAAACATCATTAGAAGCTATTTTTTATGGTTCAAAAGTAGCAGAAATAATTGGAACAGAACTCCACGTTCTTGCCGTCGGACACGCCGAAAAAGCTGAATTAGTAAAAGCTGGAGGATATGGAGCATCGTCGGTATTACACGCAGATGCTAATGAATTGAAAGAACAAAATATTATGGCTTATGGAAAAGTATTAATTGCTGCCATTCAAAGCAAAAATGCCACAGTCGTAATTTCAAGTAAATCTTCTCTTTCAGATGCTGTAATGGCTAGATCGGCAGCCTCATTAAATGCCGGATTGGTGGGAAATGTTGTTGAGTTACCTGAAATAAATGAAAGCTTTAAGGTTAAAAGAAGCATTTTTTCAGGAAAAGCATTTGCTATGACTGAATTAAAAAGCGAAATTAAGTTTCTTGCCATAAAGAAGAATGTTGTGGAGCCTATACTTACAAATTCAGAAGCTCCAGTTATACAATTTTCTGCTGATTTAGGAAACTCTGTTTCTTCTTCAAAAATACTAGAAACAATTAAAGCAAGCGGTGCAGTTTCTTTACCAGAGGCAGACTTAGTTGTTTCAGGTGGAAGGGGAATGAAAGGGCCAGAAAATTGGCAACCATTATTAGATTTAGCAGAAGCTTTAGGAGCCGCTACTGCTTGTTCAAAACCAGTGTCTGATTTGGATTGGAGACCTCATCATGAACATGTTGGTCAAACTGGAGTGAAAGTTGCTCCAAATCTTTACATAGCATGTGGTATTTCAGGTGCTATTCAACATTTGGCAGGCGTAAATTCTTCTAAAGTAATAGTAGTAATTAATAAAGACCCCGAAGCCCCTTTCTTTAAAGCGGCAGATTATTGTATAGTTTGTGACGTTTTCGATGTATTACCAAAACTTACTGCTGCTGTAAAAGCAATGTAAGTTTTTTATACTTTTTATATGCAGAAAAGCCTCCAAATGGAGGCTTTTCCGGTTTCTAAAAAAAAAATGTTAACTATAAGTAAATATTTTTAGCTCTACTTTTCTAATCATTAGAATCATATTTCTTCCAACAAAGAAGCAGTTTTGGTATTATCGTCTGGATGTCTATCAATTAACTTATTTATGGGGTCAATACCTGCTTTTTTAGGTTTTTCTTTTACAACCACTGTAAACGTATTATTCACTTTAACTACTTTGTGTTTTTTTAGATACAATAAATTAGGTTGTCCTTTACTATCTTCTCCATAAATTCCTACATCTATCCAGTCATTAATAGCAATTGGCTTTTCATTTCCTGAACTATCCGCCCTGAATTTTTCATTTTTTGTAGTTATTTTTACTTCATATGTTTTGTCTTTTAAACTCTTAAATTCTACTTTTTCAGTTTTGTTTTCAAAAAGAGTTATTGTTTCGAACATATCCACAATAATATTTTTTAAAGAATCTGGAGTTTGAGCTTTAAAATAACTAAGTAAATCATTGCTAGTTGGATACCTTTTAAATTTGGAATCTGGGCCTGGATATTGCCAATCCTTCAAGAAGTTTCTTAAAGCTAAATTTACTTTTTCTTCTCCAATATAATCCTGTAAAGCAAACATCACCAAAGACCCTTTTTGATAATGAATATAACCTTGAGATTCTACTAAATTTAAGGGTTGCTCTTTCTTTCTTTCACTTGATCTACCCCTAAGATATCTATCTAATTCGTATTTCAAGAATTTTTGCATCATTTCAGGTTTAATGGCATGCTTCATAACCATTAGAGCTGAATATTGAGCTTGTGTTTCTGATAACATTGCATTTCCTTTCACACTTGCTTCTGCTACTTGATGACCCCACCACTGATGACCGAGCTCATGGGCAGTTACATAAAAAGGCATATCCAAATCTTCCTCAGGGTCAGCTATTTTTTGAATAAAGCCAATACCTTCAGAAAAAGGGACAGTATTTGCAAATGACTGAGCAAATTCGGCATATCTAGGAAACTCCATGATACGCATTTGTCTGTATTGATAAGGACTAAAATTTTTAGAAAAATATGCGAAAGAAGCTTTCATTGAAGTCATCATTTTATCTAAATTGTACTCATGCCCTTTATTATAATATATTTCTAAACTAATAGGTTTTCCATTACTATCTATCCATTTATCCTTTTTTACTTCATAT
>JANNWE010000722.1:0-1757 GCA_031414675.1 Cytophagaceae bacterium | reverse complement strand
ATGATATCTTTAAAACCCGCTTGATTAAAAACCTTTGCAAATTCTTTGCCATCTGGAAAAGCTTGGACAGATTCTGGCAAGTAACTGTATGCAGAGCTGTCTTTTGACACTATTTTTCCTATTAATGGTAACAATTTAGTGGAATACAACCAATAAAACTGTTTAAATGGGCTAAGGGTTGGTTTCGAAAATTCAACTATTAAACAGGTACCTCCTTGCTTTGTCACTCTGTACATGTCAGTAAGTCCTTTAAGTAAGTTTTCGAAGTTCCTAACGCCAAAAGAAACGATTACGGTGTCGAAAGTATTGTCATTGAACAAAAGTTTTTCTGAATCACCCATTTGCATTTCTATTTTATCTTGTAAGTTCAGCTTTTTCATTTTTTCTCTTCCCACATTCAGCATACCTTCCGAAATGTCGACCCCAATTATTTTTTCGGGTTTTAGAATCTTGTTGGCTTCTATTGCTAAATCACCAGTACCAGTAGCAATATCTAAAATTTGATTGTTAACGTTATCTTTGATCATATTTAAGGCTTTTCTTCGCCAATAAATATCAATACCGCCACTTAGTAAGTGATTAAGTAAATCGTATTTACCTGAAATACTATCAAACATTTCTGCTACTTGCTCTTTTTTACTATCCGAACTATTTTTGTAAGGAACTACACTCATTTTTTTTGATTGTTTTAGGATATAACTCGAATATAAACATCAAAGTTTATCTTTTAGTATTCCTTTGTTGATAGCCGATGCTATGCCTGGGCCTTCATAAATGAAACCAGAATACACTTGAACCAAGCTTGCACCTGCATTTAGTTTTTCTAGAGCATCTTCGGAGTTATTTATTCCACCTACTCCAATTATTCCAAAACATCCTTTTGATTTTTTGAATAAATAAGCAATTACTTCAGTCGATCGTTCTTTTAATGGTTTGCCTGAAAGCCCACCGGCACCGATGGTGTCTATTTTTAAACGTTCAGATTTTAAATTTTGTCGAGAAAGAGTTGTATTCGTTGCAATAACTCCAGCTATTTTAGATTCAATTATTATTTCTACAATATCATCGAGTTGAGAATCATTAAGATCTGGGGCTATTTTCAATAAAATGGGTTTAGGTTTTTTCTTTAAGTAATTTTCTTTTTGAAGAAGCATTAGTATTTTAGTTAATGGTTCTTTTTCTTGTAATTCTCTTAATCCTGGAGTATTTGGTGAAGAAACATTAACTACAAAATAATCTACTAAATCAAACAAGCCATTAAAAGTTACCAAATAATCGTTTGCTGCCTTTTCGTTTTCTGTGTTTTTATTTTTTCCGATATTACCACCAATCAGAATGTCAGAATTTCGTAGCCTTAAATTTTGAATTACTTTTTCCAATCCTCCATTATTAAAACCCATTCTGTTTATTAATGCCTTATCTTTTTTTAGCCTAAAAAGCCTAGGTTTGGGGTTTCCATCTTGAGGTCTTGGTGTTACAGTTCCTATTTCTATGAAACCAAATCCTAAGTTAGACAATTCGTCAGTCCATTGACCATTTTTATCAAAACCTGCCGCTAAACCTATAGGATTTTTGAATTTTAAACCAAAAACTTCCTTTTCTAAAGCTACATTTTTTACCTCGAAAAAGCTTTTAATAATTGATGAAACAAAAGGAATTTTACATGCAAAAGTTAAACAATCCATTGCAAAATAATGGATTTTCTCTGGATCAAACTTAGATAGAACGGGGAAAATTAAATTTTTGTAAACGGACAA
>JANNWE010000721.1:0-3191 GCA_031414675.1 Cytophagaceae bacterium | reverse complement strand
GCAGTACAACGATCAGACCGCAGGTCGGACCCGAAAAAAGAAATAGCCAGCATCCAAAGCTGAAATAATATCATTCTACACCCACAGCTTTGTGTTCCTTGTGGCATTTCCTTTGTGCCCTTTGTGGTTTACTTTTCCATTATTTTCAGCTCAAAGTACACTTGCAGTACAACGGTCAGACCGCAGGTCGGACCCGAAAAAAGAAATAGCCAGCATCCAAAACCGAAATAATATCATTCTACACCCACAGCTTTGTGTTCCTTGTGGTATTTACTTTGTGCCCTTTGGGATTTACTTTTCCATTATTTTAACCACAGAGTAGGCAAGGGTTTTTCACAAAGCAACATGTTAAAAAAACCACATAACCCCCATCATTTCAAACAATTGTTTGATTTAGAGTCAAGAAAAATATAATAATTAGGAAATAAAAAAGCCTGATTTAGAATAGAAAATTTATACCACAGAAATACCCTTAGTCAACAAAGATTCGATTTAAATTTTAGAATACATAGACTACCAAAAAGATTTAATACGTATTGAATTCGATAACTCAGAATACGAAAAAACAACACCTTAAAGATAAAAAGTTACGCTTTGTAATATCTCCATATCATAGCTTTTTTGAACCTTACCTTATCAAATTCACCCAACCTTTATAACTTTTCGAGGTGCCTGCTTTGTCTAATTTTTCGAAATCAACATTGATGACGTAATAATAAGGCCCAGAAGGCATTTCTTTGCCTGTAGTGCTTTTGCCATCCCAGTCCATATTTTGCCCTTTGCCTTCCGCAACCTTTACTCCTGCAGAATTAAATATTTCATAGCGGATTTCTTTAATAAATGCAGGACATTTCATAGGCGAAAAAGTATCATTGCTTCCATCGCCATTGGGACTAAAAACATTCGGGAAGCTTATGGTCTCGCAGTTGTCGAAACATATTTTATTACTAAAACCACTTTCAATATTTAAACTGCTAACGGAAGAAATATAGTAGCAGCCAGCAAAACCATCTTTAGAATTCCTCCGATGATTGAAAACTTTGCCCAATGAGGCGGCTTGTACCGCTATCAATGCCGGCTCTACATCTTGATATCTAGCATAGTAGATTTTGTAGGAAATTAAATCTTGCCTACATGTTTTGCCCGCGACAGTTTCAGAAGTATTCCAAAAAATCTTATTTATAAAAGTGCTTTCTTCACAAAAACTCTTGGCACTTAGGGTCTCACAGCTTATAGTTGTGGCAGTAATCAATGGTGCACATGGGGGAGTTCTATCGGTTGGGCTCACGCATATTATCTGAGAAGAGTTTTCCAGTACTCCCAAACTTGGCAGTTGCTCATAGCTTCCAAAAGTTACCACTTTATAACAATACGTCTCCCCGTTTTGAATGTCATAAGTTATATCCCCATCAGAAGGCTCTTTATCCAATCCAAAATCATTATAAAGATAGGTACTTGCACCTGTTACTTTTACTTTAGTAATTAAGTTAAAGCTACCTGGTTTGAGTTTGTCTTCTCTATATAAAAAATGTGTTTTATTATCATTTGACCACGGCACATTAGCTTCCCATGTCAGTCTTACTGATTTGTCGTCTGGCACAGCCTTAATTCTTACAGAAGATGCAGCGGCGGTAGTACCGTACAATTTAGTGCCTTCATTAAAAAACTCTAATTTATATCTGTAAATAAGATCTTTCGTATTCAAACCATTATCTACGAATAAAGTGTCTGGGGCTGTGCCCAACAAGGTATTTTGTGTTTTAACTAATTCATATGTTTCGCCCCCTAAGCCCACGGCTCTATATAATTTATATTGATAGGGGCCTTTAAAATCTTCTTTTGAAAAACCTAAAGGGCGAGTCCATTTGACAGTTATTTTTCCTGTTTTAGCGTCTGTTTCATCAATACTCACATTGGTCAATACGGTCATTCCAGATTTAATCTCACTACCAATACAAAATTCAGTAGAAGGTGCACTTTGCATTTTCAAAAACTGATTTACCTGTAAATCTGTAACCAATCGATAGCTATAAATAGCCCCTTTTTCCGCACTTTTATCTATAAATGTACTGTCAGCAGTGGTTAATGTAGCTATCAAAGTATATCCCCAATCAGCTGGAATGCCTGCGGTACAATCTCCAGGATTTAATCCACTGCATCCACTCTTTCTATAAACCAAAATATTTCCAGAAGCTTTACAAGAAGTCACAGGTTTCCAGTTTAAAATAATTCCATCGGTGGCTTGTTTGGCAACTAAACCAATTGGTCTGGGAGGAACAACTTTTATTTTTAAAGTTTTAATATCGACTAACTGCGTAAGAAATCTTCCTGGATTATCTTCTACTTTAAACAAAACCCCATAGCTCTGATCTCTAACGTGCGAACAGTTGGTATTCCAAGTAAAGGTGCCTTTAACGGGGCTTTTTGAATTTGTAGTTTTAAATACTGCCCCTTCTGGCTCTATAAATTTAAAAAAAGCGCCATTGGCATCTAAGTTATAGACACCCCCTGAAGTAGAAAGATTAAGAATTTGGTTGTCTTTGTCTTTGCCCTGGACTTCAAACTCTATTTTTTTACCCGCCTCAATACAAATGTCTGGCGGAAGAATGAGTTCGGGCCTATTGTTATTAGATTCTACGACAATAATTTGCATGTCCCTGACGATTTCGCCAATTTTTATATAACTCCCATCGGGTGCTTTTCGCCATTCTTCAATAATAAAAGCCACATTATATTGACCTATTTCTTTTGGGGCATCCCACACCAAATCCCCTGTTACAGCATCAATTTTAAATGTAGCAGGCCCGGTATTCGTTTCATTGGTTATTGGAATAACCCCCACGGTACTAGGGTCTCTATAGCCTGGAATAAACTCCCCCACTCCGGTATCGGTGCCTTTATCTCTCTGGGGAATAGATAATTTATAAGATAAACTATCCCCATCAATATCAAATGCCCCAGGATTATGAATAAACTTTTTACCTACTGCAGCCGAATCTAAAGGAATGTTCAATAAAACTGGTGTACTATTTAAGCCAAAACTGGAACTAATGACAATGGTAGATTGGACAAAAAAACTAATGTTTTCGGATGGCTGGGGTAGATTAATTGTACGTTCGTTTCTATTCACAATACCACAACTTATGGTAAAAATACCAGGTGCAGGATAGGTGTATGTTGTATCATATACA
>JANNWE010000720.1:0-6190 GCA_031414675.1 Cytophagaceae bacterium | reverse complement strand
GTTACATTTTTAAATTTCAATAATCATTTTCTCCAGTTCCTCCAAACTCATCTTCATGTTCGTCTTTAAAATCATTTTCTAGCTCATTCATAAAAACGCCATCAATAGCCTCCTCCACAGAAGGTAAAAATAGAATAAATTCTTCGCATTTACTTGAAACTTCATCTATCAAGTCATCATTTGAATTTACTAATACAAAAAGCCCAGATTCATTGGCACAAATTTTTTGTACTTTTTGAAAAAGTTTAATCGCAGAATCAGAAATACTTGAAATACCAAGCAGATCTAATATGAAATTAATTCTTCCTTCACTTCCATAGAATCCGGCAATAGATTTTTCAATCTTAGCAGTGATTTCATCATTTAATTCAATTCCTTGTGGTTTAAAAACCACATATTGGTCTTCTTTTACTATCTCAATATCCATAAAATGTAATTTTTATCTATTAACGCATTTTAGCGATACGATTGTTAAATATATTACAAAAATAAATCAAATACCATAAATATGCCAATTCTAAATTACTAATTAATGACAAAAAGAATAAAATAGTATAAATCAATCAAGCTTAGAAGAAAAATTCATTTACAAATGAAAAAAAACTTTACTATTCTAAAACTTGAATCCACCGTTGAAAGCTTCTTCATAAAAAATAAATATGTTTTATTAATATTTTTTTGAATTTTGAACACATCAACAAAAGCAAAACAATATATTTGAGTAAAAATAAAATACCCTAACCAAGATGGCCAAAAAAAAAATTGAAGAAATAGTAATACAATTTGACAATGTAGAACCTTTTTCTTTATTTTCTGATTTCGATATCGCATTGTTTAAGTCGGGTAAACACTTTAGACTTTATGAAAAACTAGGCTCCCATGTAGTTAAAAATAAGGAAATTACTGGAACTTATTTTGCAGTTTGGGCTCCAAATGCCAATGCAGTTTCGGTTATTGGAAACTTCAATGGATGGAATAAAGATGATCACCATTTAATGCCACGTTGGGATGCCTCCGGGATTTGGGAAGGATGGATAGCAAATATTGGAAATGGTGAAGTTTATAAATATGCTATAAAATCCAATTTAGCTGGCCAAGAATTAGAGAAAGGAGATCCATTTGCATTAAGTTGGGAAGAATCTCCTAAAACTGCTTCCTTAATCTGGGATACTTGGTATGAATGGAAAGATTCAGAATGGTTAAAAAACAGAAAAAAGAAAAATAGTTTAAACTCTCCATATTCTGTCTATGAAATCCACCTCGGATCATGGAAAAGAGACCCATCAAATAATGATAGAAGATTAGGATATAGAGAAATAGCTGATACTCTTGTTCCATATGTAAAAGAAATGGGCTTTACTCATGTAGAATTTATGCCTATTATGCAGCACCCATATGAACCTTCTTGGGGTTATCAAATTACAGGTTATTTTGCCGCAAGCAGCAGATTTGGAACACCTCAAGACCTGATGTATTTAATTGAACAGCTTCATAAAAACGACATTGGTGTGATACTTGACTGGGTTCCTTCGCATTACCCAGGAGATGCAAATGGCATTTATAGATTTGATGGTACTGCACTTTATGAACACGAGGATCCAAGAGAAGGTTATCATCCAGATTGGAAATCTTATATTTTTAACTATGGGCGACTAGAAGTTCGATCTTTTTTAATTTCAAATGCATTATTTTGGCTAGATATTTACCATGCGGATGGTTTAAGAGTTGATGCTGTGGCCTCAATGCTATATAGGGACTATTCTCGAAATCACGGAGAGTGGATTCCAAATGTTTTTGGTGGAAGAGAAAACTTAGAAGTAATTTCTTTATTCAAAGAATTAAATGAAGAAATATATCGATCTTTCCCTGATGTGCAAACTATAGCAGAAGAATCTACCGCATTTCCTGGAGTTTCAAAACCCACATTTTTAGGGGGCTTAGGTTTTGGTATGAAATGGATGATGGGCTGGATGAATGATACTTTAACGTATTTTTCCAAAAATCCAATGTTTAGAAAATGGCACCAAGATGATCTTACCTTTAGTACGGTTTATGCATTTTCAGAAAATTTCATGTTACCACTAAGTCATGACGAAGTAGTATATGGTAAAGGCTCTTTATTAAATAAAATGCCCGGTGATGAATGGCAAAAATTTGCAAATTTAAGACTACTTTTCACTTATATGTTTACACATCCGGGAACAAAATTAGTTTTTATGGGGGGTGAATTTGGTCAATTAAGAGAATGGGACTTTAAAAATAGTTTAGATTGGCATCTATTAGAAAATGATAACCATGCAGGAATTAAAAGTGTTGTTAAAGATTTAAATCATCTTTACAAAAAACATCCCGCACTATTCGATAAACAATTTAGTCCTGAAGGATTTGCTTGGCTTGATACAAGTGACAGAGAAAACGCAGTTGTTTATTTTAAAAGGAAAGGACAAAGTGAAGAATTGTTGATTATACTAAACCTGACTCCGGTACCGAGAAATAATTATAGAATTGGAGTGCCAGAAAATAAAAACTATGATGAATTATTCAATTCAGATGATAGAAAATATTGGGGGTCTGGAATAATAAATGAAAAACTTATAACTGAAACAATACCTTGCCATGGTTTTAATCAATCAATTGCTTTAAATCTTCCTCCTTTAGGTGGAATTGTTTTGAAGGTAAAATAAAATAATAGCTTTAATCTTTTAAATTAGGGCTCTTATTTTCAGTCTAAATTTTGGAAACAATATTCTTTAAAAGCCTCAAAATCATTTTTTAAGGGTGTAGCATTCTTACTCCTTTTTAGCAAAATTGATAATTGATTGGGTATTATTAGTTTTTTACTTATTATTTTTTCCATTTCAGGTAAAAATTTAGCATAGTGAGCGGTTGAAAGAAAAACTCCTATTTTATTTTGATTTTCAGGTCTATTTAAATAGTCATTTAAAGCTAAATATCCAATCGCAGAATGTGGACAAGTTAAGTAGTCATATTCGTCATACAAGGTCTTTACTGCATTTTTCGTTTGAATATCATTATAGTAAAATCCACTAATCATTTCTTTTATTTTTTCTAAATTCCCATCGAACAACTCAAAAATTCTTGGAAAATTGCTAGGATTTCCAACATCCATAGCATTAGAAATAGTAGAAATTGAAGGTGAAATTGGAATAAATTCTCCTGTAAGTAGATAATTAGGTACCACATTATTAACATTTGTAGCGGCAATAAAATTTTTAACGGGCATACCCATTTTATAAACTAAAAGACCCGCACATAAATTTCCAAAGTTTCCAGAAGGAACAGAAAAAACAATTTCTTTTCCAAACTTTTTTAATTTAGCGTATGCATAGGCATAATAAAATGCTTGAGGAATAAGGCGAGCAATGTTAATTGAATTTGCAGAGGCAAGATTTAATCTATTTTTCAAATCTTCATCTAAAAAAGCTTTTTTTACTATTGCTTGACAGTCATCAAATGTTCCATCAATTTCAATAGCTTTAATATTTTCTCCTAAAGTAGTAAGCTGTTTTTCCTGAATTTCACTCACATTACCTTTTGGATACAGTATTGTAACCGTAATGTTGGATTTTTTATAAAAACCTTGAGCAACCGCACCTCCGGTGTCCCCAGAAGTTGCAACCAAAATATTAATTTTCTTTTTTGTTTTTTCTAAATAGTAAGACATCACTGCAGCCATAAACCTTGCTCCAAAATCTTTAAAGGCCATAGATGGGCCATGAAATAACTCTAAACAAAAAATGCTTTCATTAATTTTTCTAATTGGAACTTCAAAATTGAGAGCATCATCAATTATTTTTTTCATTACAATTTCTGGCAATTCATCAGAAAGTAAAGATTTAGTAATTTGAAAAGCAATTTCATTTAAAGAATAATCTTGAATATTATCCCAAAATTCAGAAGAAATATTAGGAATAACCATTGGCATATATAGTCCATTATCTTGTGGCAAACCTTTAAATATTGCTTCTTGAAAACTAACTATTTCACTTAGCTTATTCGTACTATAAAAAAACATATTTTATCATTTCATCATGTTTACAAACTGGTCAAAAAGATAATTTGAATCATGGGGACCAGGGGCAGCCTCTGGATGATACTGAACAGAAAATGCAGGTTTATTCTTTAAGCGAATTCCTTCTATCGTATTATCGTTTAAATTAATATGAGTTATTTCTACTTCTGGGTGACTTTTAGCTTCTTCCGGATTCACAGCAAAACCATGATTTTGAGAAGTAATTTCACATTTTCCAGAAATCAAATTTTTAACAGGATGATTTAGACCTCTATGCCCATTATGCATTTTATAAGTATTGATTCCCACTGATCTAGAAAGCAACTGATGCCCTAAACAAATACCAAACAAAGGTTTATTTGTTTGTAAAATCCCTTTTATTGTATCTATTGCATAATCCATAGCACCAGGATCGCCAGGTCCATTAGAAATAAAGTAGCCGTCTGCATTCCATTCTAAAATTTCATCAACTGGACTTTTTGCATTAAAGATTTTAACATAGCAATCTCTTTCTATAAAATTTCGAAGAATATTAGTCTTGCAGCCATAATCTATTACCGACAATTTAAACTTAGCTTCTGGATTACCTAAAAAATAAGGCTCTTTTGTGCTGACTAAAGAACTAAGTTCAAGTCCATCCATACTAGGACATTTATCCAACTTGGCTTTCAAAAGTTCAAGATCATGCTCTTCAGATGAAATAATACAATTCATTACACCCGCATTTCTAATATGTCTTACTATTTGTCTAGTATCAATATCACAAATTCCAACAATTCCAGCCTTTTCAAAATACTCTTGCAAAGAAAAATCCGCTGTATTTCTAGAATAATAATTATCTGCAAAAGAATTACAAATCATCCCTTTTATTTTTATACTGTTAGACTCTTCTTCAGAGCCTAGTTTTACCCCATAGTTTCCAATATGGGCAGTAGTATTTACAACTATTTGGCCAAAATAGGATGGGTCTGTATAAATTTCTTGGTAACCAGTCATGCCTGTATTAAAACAGATTTCACCAGTGGTAGTACCAATTTTTCCTAGAGATTTACCTTTAAATACAGTGCCGTCTTGTAACATCAGTACGGCCTCTTGGGGAGATAGATTCATGTAGTAATTGTTTTCCGATTAAGTATGATTATCGGAGTACAAAGTTATGTGTTTTTTTTATTAATTAAAACTTAATAATTTTAAGAACAAAAAAATAATAAAAATCATAAAAATATAATATATAAATCATGGTTCATACATGAAAATTTAATTAATTTTATCCAAAAAAAATTATGAAAAATATTCTGATAGCAACTGATTTTTCAAACGGCTCAAAAAATGCAATTCGAATAGGTAGAGAAATGAGTGATAAATTAAATGTAAAAATTATCTATTTTCATTCTTACATCCCTCCTATTTTAGACCCAAATATTCCAATTGGTATATTAGACGAAACCTTTAAAATTGGCATTGCCATTTTAGAGGACAAACTCAAAGCAGAGGTAGAAATTGATAAAATACAAGGAAGAAAATCTGAATTTTATTTGGAGATTGGTGATATTATCAACGGCATTAATTCGGTCAGTAGCAAAGATAACCTTGATTTAGTTATAATTGCTAAAACGGGAAGTTCTGGCTTTTTCGAAAAATTATTAGGCAGTACCGCTAGTCATTTAATAAATAATATAACAGTTCCAATTCTAGTAATTCCAGAGCTATTTGATGATAGTTTATTTGAAAACATTTATTATGCTAGCCAATTAGAGTTTGAAGAAATATTATTTATAAAAGAAACAATAAAATTGAGCAAAAATAGCCAACTTCCTTTAACCATATTAAATATAAAAGAAAAATCAGAACTTGATATAAATCCCAATGAGAATTTTATTAAAGAAATAAAAGAAAATATTAATCAAAAAGATTATTCTTTATCTCAAAAAAGTGGGGATAATTTTGTGGAAGAAATAATAACTATTACTGAAACTAAAAAAATAAGCTTATTAAGCGTAGCAAGTCACAAAAGAAATATCTTATCTCAACTATTAAACCCAAGTAAGACTAAAAAATTGATTGAAAGTATAAATATTCCATTATTAGTATTCTCATTTAAATAGAAAAAGGGACTACTGTCCCTTTTTCTATTTATATTAGCATAGCTAGGGCGTC
>JANNWE010000719.1:0-11406 GCA_031414675.1 Cytophagaceae bacterium | reverse complement strand
TGTTTTACCTCCTTTAGATCCAGTTTTAAATGCTGGCCTTTCGGGATCAGAAGCGGCAAAAGCCATGAGTTTACCTAAGGGATTTAAAATTCAATTGGCGGCGAGTGAACCTGATATCATTCGACCAATTAGTTTCACTTTGGATGCCCGAGGGCGGCTTTGGGTGGTAGAAGGCCACACTTACCCAATTCCTGCACCTGAAGGACAGGGCCGAGATCGAATTTTAATATTTGAAGATACAAATGGGGATGGCACCCTTGACAGCCGAAAGGTTTTCTGTGAAAACCTGAATTTAGTAAGCGGAATAGAAATAGGAATGGGAGGTGTTTGGCTGGGTGCAGCCCCCTATTTATTGTTTATTCCTACAGACTTTGAAAATGATTTGCCCATAGGTCCTCCTCAAAAATTGCTAGATGGCTGGGGTACACAAGATACCCATGAAGTATTGAATAACCTTCGTTGGGGACCCGATGGATGGCTTTATGGAGTTCATGGAGTATTTACACATTCTAATGTGGGTAAGCCTGGAAGTCTGGATTCCGAACGCACTAAAATAAATGCTGGCGTATGGAGATACCATCCAACAGATCATAAATTTGAAGTGTTTGCCGAAGGAACTAGTAATCCTTGGGGCATAGATTTCAATGATTATGGGCACCCATTTATAACTGTTTGTGTAATTCCACATATGTATCATGTAATTCAAGGGGCACGTTACCAGCGGCAGGCAGGTAAGAGTTTTAATCCTTACACATTTGATGAAATAAAAACAATTGCTGATCACAAACATTATGTGGGAGAAAGGGGTCCTCATGCAGGAAATTTTAGGTCAGGATCAGAAGGGGGTGGGCATGCACACGCTGGAGCCATGATTTATTTGGGGGGAGATTCCTAGCCTAAGGAATACCGTAATACCATTTTCATGAACAATATTAATGGAGCAAAACTTAATAACGACCTATTGGCACGCTCAGGTTCCGGGTATATTGCTTCACATAAAAAAGATTTTTTGGCCATGAATGACACTTGGAGCCAGTGGTTAAATATGAAATATGACCAAAACGGCTCAGTTTATGCCATCGACTGGTACGATAAAAACCAATGCCACAGTAATAATCCTGAAGTGCACGATAAAACCATGGGTAGGATTTTCAAAATCTCAAATGAAAATGATACGTTTGTTAAAGTAAATCTTTGGAAGGCCTCTGACACGGAGCTGGTTAATTATCATCTAAATAAAAACGACTTCTATGTGCGTCATGCAAGAACAATCTTGCAAGAACGCGGCCCAAACTCTTCCATAAATGAAGCATTGAAAGAGATACTAAAAAACAACCCTGATGTAAGCAGAAAGCTAAGAGCTTTGTGGACATTGCAAGTAATAAAGGGTATTTCAGATACAGAATTAGAAGATTTATTAACCAATTCAGACGAAAATTTGAGAAGTTGGGCTATACAATTTTTAACGGAAAAAAAGGCAGTCTCTAAGGCAACTTTAAAAAGATTAGAGGAATTGGCAATTACCGAAAAATCACCTTTGGTTAGACTTTATTTAGCATCAGGAATGTTGCGTTTGGACCCTTCTAATCGATGGAATATTTTAGAATCTTTAGTAAAAAATAAAGAAGATCTAACCGATCAAAATTTACCTTTAATGTTGTGGTATGCCGCAGAGCCATTAGCAGAACTTGATGCTGATAAGGCCATAATGTTAGCCGAAAAAGCCATAAATCCAAGATTCTTGAATTTTATGATTCAGCGGGTGGGAGCCATTAGAAGCGAAGAATCTAAAAAAGTTTTAAAAGCACTTGCAAATAGACTTGGACACTCTCACCAAAACCATGAAAATTTGCTCTTAATTGAGAAGCTTTTAGAAAAAGGGTAAACCAGGTATTTTATAAATTATATTTTTTTTGGAAAACTGTTCTTTTGGTGTTGCATTTTTAAACAAAAAAGTTTTTTTCCCTAAATTAAAATTTTAGTTTAATTCAAAATATAAAACAGAACTTTCATTTAGAAAAAGCAGACTTAAGCATCACCGATGAAGTATAAATAATAACTACAATTACCAACCATCGCAATATATCTAAAGGCAAGGATTTAACGATTAGTGCAGCAATTAATACTGCAAAAATACTTGGAATTGCCATTCCTAACGCTGCTTTTCGATTGTAAGCTCCTTTACGAATAAATTGAATAGAAGCAGGAGGCATTAAAAACGCACAAGAGCCCATCATAATAGGAAAAGCTACAAGCGGAGATAATCCTAATGCAAAAACCAAAGCCATGCATGGGGCATATAGGCCTATTCCTGCAGTCATTAGGGCACCCAAAAAGAAATTTACGACCACTGCAATTGCTAACTTATAGCCACTTAAACCAATGCTTGTTCCACCCCCTTGAATCCACTGCATTTTACTTGCGAGCATAAAAAAGGCAGTAACTAACAAAGCAAAGCCCATAATAATTTGAATCTTTTTTTCAGACATTTTTGCCACAATTCCAGCACCCAAAATAGCACCAGCAGTAGCTGAAAATAGCATTAGCAGTAAAGTAATTGGCTCTACTTCAATAATGTTTATGAAAATCAATGCTTGTATCAAAACCGGGATTGTATTTGCAACATTTAGGGTGCCCGGTAAAAGTCGGTCTTCCGTTTGTTTTGTAAATTTCAATAATGCAGTCTGGGGAGCAAAAGCCCCAATTCCTAAAACATCGAAAAAATTAACCAAAAAGCCGATAAATCCTGTTTTTAACCAACTTACTTTTTCAAGATTATTACTGTGTAAATAAAAATCTCTAAAAAAAACAACACAAAACCAGACAGTTAGGAGCGCTAATGAAATCCAAATAAATTGTATCATTTATATAAAATTTGATAAACTGAAATATTAAATTGAAAAACTAAATTGCGATTCTAAACATAATTTAATATTTTTAGATAAATATATATAAACTAAAACTAATTTTTTTCTTTTGGTAAAAATAACACTCCTTTTTTTCGACATTATGAAAATATTTTTAGCCTTTTTTAGCCTTTTTTCCCCCTTTACTAGCTTAGGCCAGCAAATCATTTCTCCTTTGGAGGCAAGCCATAAAGTGTATCAAGAAATGAAAAAAGAGACTCCCTATAAATTAGATTGGGTTTCTTTAGGTCCCACATTAAATTCGGCACGTGCTGATGTGGTACAAGTGGATACAAAGAATCCAGGAACTATGTATGTTGGTTTTGGTTCTGGTGGCTTGTGGAAAACAATAAACAATGGAATCAATTGGCAATGTGTGTTTGAAGAGCATGCATCTCTCGGAATTGGTGACATGGAATTGGCCCCATCAAATTCAAATATTATTTATATTGGAACAGGAGAAAATTTAAAGAAACCAAGAAATTTTACTTTACCAGGCACTGGTATGTATAGGTCAAATGATGCTGGAAAAACTTGGCAACACATTGGCTTAGAAGATTCTTGGGCTATAGCTGAAATCGCAATTCATCCTAAAAATCCAGATATTGTGATGGTAGCTGTCTTAGGTCATTTGTGGTCAAAAAACAGCAATAGAGGACTTTATCAAACTATTAATGGTGGAAAAACCTGGCAGCAAGTTTTATTTAAAGATGATAAAACAGGGGCAAATGATGTAGTAATTGCCCCATCAGATCCTAGTTTTATGTATGCTTCTACTTGGGAAGTTTACCCAGGAATAAGTGGGAAAAATAGTGGAATTCATAGAAGCTTAGATGGTGGAAAAACTTGGATTGCTTGTACAAATGGCTTGCCTTCAGGTGAAAAGGTAGGGCGAATTGGGCTAAGTGTATCATATTCTAATCCTAAGAAAGCATATGCCTTAATTGATAATTTAAACAATCCAAAAGGGGAATCCGGAGAATTGTACAAAACTATTGACGGTGGGATAACTTGGACAAAAACGCATGCGGCTCCATTTTATAATTTTTCTGTAATAGGCTGGTATTTTACAGATGTATACGTTAATCCTAAAAACGATGAGGAAGTATATTGTTTAGGTGTTCGTTTGGCACATAGCAGCGATGGGGGCAAAACATTTTCTTTTATTGGAGGTAACGTTACAAGGTCAACGCCAAGTTTAGCCAAAGGCTTTCACCTTGATCAATGTGAACTTTGGATAAATCCTGAAAATCCCAATCATATAGCCGCAGGCAACGATGGAGGTTTTTATGTAAGTCATGATAAAGGAAAATCATGGTTTCATTACAACAATATTCCTACAGGTGAATTTTATGACATTACTATAGACCAAAAGAAATATGTGATTTATGGCGGAACACAAGACGATGCCACAGTTTTTGGACCTCCAAAAGAAATCAATTCTAGCTTCCCTGACACTTGGAAATATCTTTGGATTGACCCTTGGGATGGGGGTGATGGATGTGTTTCCCAAGTTGATCCAGATGACGAGAACACTTTGTATTATAGTATGCAACACGGCCATGCCATTCGATATGATAAAAATGCGGATAGCACCTTTTCTATTCAACCAGAATTGCCAAGGGAAATAAAAGACACTTTAGTTTTCAGTTATGTAACCCCCTATTTCATTTCACCTCACCAAAGTAAAACCTTATACCATTCTGGAAATTTTATTTTTAAGAGTAATGATAGAGGAACTCATTGGAAAGTAATTAGTCCCAATTTGGCGATTTCTGCCAAAAATGAAAAAAGATCGTTTTCAACAGGGGCCTTAGTAGAATCAAAAATTGTGAAAGGCTTGCTTTATGCTGGTACCGACAAGGGGGCTTTTTGGGTCACAAAAAATGATGGGATTTCCTGGGAAGAAAATTCAGAGGAGATAGCTAACAATTATATTCGAAGCATTTGTCCTTCTCGCTTTGCTAAAGCCAGAGTTTATATGGCCATGACAGGCATCAATTATGACGACCTAAAAAGCTATCTTTATGTTTCAGAAGATTATGGTAAAAAATGGAAGAATATAGCCATAGGCTTACCTAATGAACCTGTAAATGTAGTTTTAGAAGACCCTCTTTTTGAAAATGTAATATATGCAGGTTGTTTTAGAGGGGTTTTTATTTCAATTGACAGAGGCCAAAATTGGGCTTATTTTGGGAAAAACATGCCCGGGACAGCAATAGCTGATTTAGAGATACACGAAGGCACCCAAGACTTAGTAGCCGCAACTCACGGAAGAGGAATTTACAAAATAAATCTTAAACCAATTCACCGCTGGTTAAACGAAAAATCGGATCCATCAAAAGATTATTTTTTTGAGATTCCAACCGCAATCAGACCTTGGTTTAATTCTCAAGGGGGAGAACCTGATAACAGAACACTTCAAAAAACAGAGATATCTTATTGGTTAAAAGAAGAAAAAAACATAAATTTGATTCTTAAAGACCAAAGTAATAAGACAATCTGGTCTAATAATTTTACAGGGAATAAAGGGTTTAATCAATTCCGTTGGGATTTAATTATTAGCAAAGAAGTAAGCAATATGCCTTATTTTGTACATTACAATAAGTTTATAAAACAAGGAACGTATAAAATGGTTCTATCGGACGGAAAAATTGAGTTAGAACAAGCCTTTTTCGTAAAAAATGGAGTTTCGCCTTACAAATTAGAAGACAAAAAACAATCAAAATGAGTACATTTCCTAGCATCTTTAATGACGTAATTGGACCAGTAATGAGGGGACCTTCTAGCTCTCATTGTGCCGCTTCATTACGAATAGCTCGTTTATGTCGTGACCTAATGGACCAAAGCATCAAAGATGTTTTAATAGAATTTGACCCCAAAGGCTCTTTAGCGACAACTCATAAAAGTCAAGGCTCAGACATGGGTTTGTTTGGTGGATTTTTAGGATGGGAATCCTTCGATGAGCGATTGCCAGAATCAGAAAAATACCTTGCCACTGCTGGAATACGGGTGGAAATAAAGATACACGACATTAATGCGGACCATCCCAATACCTATAAAATTAGGCTTAAAAATGAATATGAAACTAGAGATTTGACTGCTATTTCTACTGGAGGCGGAATGATAGAAGTCATTGAAATAGATGGAATTTCAGTATCGATGGCAGGGGATTATTATGAAACGTTGGTTTACTGCTCTAATCCACATCATATATTTTTATATTTAGAAAATTCAATAGCTTTTGATGACATAGAATTTCACCAAGGGGAAATGAGTTTTATTGAAATCAAATCTCAAAAACCAATTGGAAAAACTATTTATGATGAATTGATTGCAATGGAAGGCATTCAGTTTATAAAAAGCTTAAGCCCAATATTGCCTGTAATGGCTAGAAAAGACTTAAGAGTGCCTTTTATTTCATGCAACGAAATGTTAGCATATAACAAAAATAAAAATAAATCATTGTGGGAGTTAGCCATTGATTATGAGGCCGCTCGTGGTAATATTTTGGAAGAAGAAGTTTTCGAGCAAATGCGTAAAATCATTCGCATTATGGGCAATGCTATTGATTTGGGCCTCAAGGGCACACATTATAAGGATAGAATTTTGGGAAGTCAATCTTTACTGTTTAAACAAAAATTAAGGGATAAACAATTGGTGGGTGGCGATGCAAACAATCAAATAATAATGTATGTGTCTGCTATGATGGAAGTCAAAAGTTCTATGGGGGTAATAGTAGCTGCACCAACGGCTGGTTCATGTGGTGCTTTGCCTGGGGCATTGTTTGGCACAGCCCATAGTTTAGATTTACATGAAGACGAACTTGTAAAAGCCATGTTAAGTGCAGGATTGATAGGCGTTTTTATTGCTGCTCATGCCACTTTTGCAGCGGAAGTTGGTGGCTGCATGGCCGAAACGGGCTCCGGTGGAGGTATGGCTGCAGCGGCCATAGTTGGTATGAAAGGCGGCTCTTTAGAACAATCAATTGCTGCTGCTTCATTGGCATTACAAAACTCGTTGGGAATTATCTGCGACCCAATAGGCAATAGAGTAGAAGCTCCTTGTTTGGGTAGAAATGTTATGGCAGCTACTAACGCTGTTTCTTGTGCAAATATGGCCTTGTCAGATTATGAACATCTTATTCCATTAGACGAAGTTATAGAAACCATGAAATCCGTTGGTGATCAAATACATCATACTTTAAGATGTACCAACCTAGGCGGACTTTCTATTACAAATGCTGCAAAAAAGATAGAAGCAATTCTTGAAGAGCAACCAAATAAGTTTTTTAAGAGTTGCTAAGCTTTAATTTAAATCCAAATAGAATAATTATTTAAAAAAAAATACATTTTAATGTAGGGTATTTTTTTAAATAAACGTCTTGTATTAAAATCGGAGTTCTATTCAATCTAAATTATAAAAAATATATAAGTGCAAGACCAAAACCTTGAAAGCGATTCAAACATTTTGCCTGGGTCAAATCTTTGCGTTTCAAAGGATTTAACCGATGTTAATAGCATTTTGGGAAATGGAAACGTAATTCTTGACGATGAAGTCTTCATTAAACATGCATTTATTCAAAGTCCTGATAAAGGCTGTGAGTTGCTATTTCGTCGATATCATCGTGCTTTATGTAGTCATGCTATGCGTTTCGTTTATTCAAAAGAAGTAGCTGAGGATCTTGTCTCGGATGTTTTTGTAAAATTCTGGAAAAAGAAATCTTACCTTTCTGTAAATTCTTCCTATCGCTTTTACCTTTTCCGGTGTGTTAGAAATCAAGCATATTCATATTTAAGATCAGAGTTTAAAGTTTTTGATACATTGGAAGATTCAAAAGAAAGTGAGAGCTCTGAAAGTTCTCGTCCAGACAATATAACAATATATGACGAAACATATAATAGAGTAAAAGAAATAGTAGAGGATCTGCCACCACAATGTAGAAAAGTATTTTTGATGAGTAGGTTTGAATGCAAGAAACACCAAGAAATTGCCACAGAAATGGGTATTTCTACAAAAACCGTTGAGGCGCATTTAACAAAAGGAATAAATGCATTAAGAATAGGCTTAAAAAATTATTTAAGCTCTTTTTAAAAAATAAAGTAAAGCATGAAAGCAGAAATAAGCAAAGAAACGATTTTAAATAATTTTGCCAACAATGCCACACCATTGCAACAAAAGCAGATAGAAAATTGGTTGAAATTAGAATCCAACGAAGAGTTTTATTATAAAGTATTAGAAGAATGGGAAAATAGTAATCTCGAATATTCTCCAAATAGTGAAATTCTAATTACCAATTATGCTAACTTAATTAATAATGGCTTAAATACTACTGATAATAAATATTCTGTTTTAGGAAATAGTTTTTTGCCAAAAAAGACGATTTGGTTTAAATGGGCAATAGCTTCCTCTATTGTTTTAGTTATAGGAATTGGTTTTTTGTTGTTTAAAAGTGTTTTTCAATTTAAGACGTATGAAACTTCGTATGGAGAAGTAAAATCTTTCATATTGGCAGATGGCACTCAGGTAATTTTAAATGCAAATTCTTTTATTCAAGTTCCTCGTTGGGGTTTTGGTGATTCTAATAGGGAAGTATTTCTGCAGGGAGAAGCTGATTTTTCGGTAACTCATTCAAAAACAGAGCAGAAATTTATTGTTAAAACAGGGAAAAACTTTGAAGTTGTAGTTTTAGGTACTGAGTTTTCAGTTTTTTCTAGGCCAAGAGGGTCTAATATTGCTTTAAAAAAAGGTAAAGTTTTGATAAATTATAAAGAAGACAAAGTGGAGAAAAGAATTTTAATGAAACCTGGAGAACTGGTTTCTTTTAATAAAAATAATCATCCTTCAATTAAAGTGGCCTTACCAACTTCTAATTTTTCATTGTGGATAGAAAAACGATTTGTTTTTGACGAAACTAATTTGTCTGAAGTGGCTCAAATGTTAGAAGAAACATACGGTTTAAAAGTTTCAATAGATAATAATAAGCTATCTGAAAGGAAAATTATGGGCTCCTTTAGAGCAGAAAATGTTGATGAGCTGCTTTTTACAATTGCAGAACTTCTAGATATAAATGTGGTCAGACAAGGAGATAAAGTACAACTTTCTGAAAAATAATTAAATATATTTAAACTAAACAAAAATGATAAAACTATTACCTAAAACCTCAAGCATTTGGCTATCTTTCGTGTTTTTGTTAATTTGTTTTCCTGGTCATTCCCAAACATTGGCCTTGGTACAACAAACTAGTAACTATGATTACGCTCCAGGTTCATCAGTTCGGACCCTTTCAGAAGTTTTAAATCAACTTAAAACTCACTACAAAGCAGACATTTTGTTTGAGGCAAATACTGTAAAAGGTATTTCAATTAATGGAAAATTGGTAAATACTGATTTAAGTTTAGAAAGAAACCTAGATAATGTCTTACATCCTATTGGATTAAAATACAAAAAAATCAATAGAACATCCTACACGGTTTTTGCTGAAAAAATCAATAGATTAGGGAGGAATTCTGGAGATCGATTTCAAGAAATAAATGACCAAAATCCAATTTTTACAATTAAATCAAATGAAAAATCTAAAACCCTCGACAATACTACCCTTGCATTAACAAATAGTATTGGAAAAGAGAATATAGTTTTTGATAAAAATATTAATGGTAAAGTAACAGACAACATTTCAGGTGAAGGCTTACCAGGTGTAAGTATTGTAATTAAAGGAACTACGAGGGGAACTACAACCGATGGGCAAGGAGACTTTTCATTAAATGTTGTTGATAATAAAGCAATTTTAGTTTTTAGTTTTGTGGGCTATGAAAATCAAGAAATTATAGTTGGAAACAAAAGCGTATTTGATATAAAACTATTTACTGATAATAAATCTTTAGAAGAAGTTGTAGTAGTAGGGTATGGAACGCAAAAGAAATCTAGTCTCACGGGGGCTGTTTCTAAATACAAGAATGAAAGATTAGACGAGGCACCTGTAACAAGATTAGATCAGGCTTTACAAGGGAAAATTGCCGGAGTGCAAATTCAGAACATATCTTCCGAAGCGGGTGCAGCACCAAAAATCAATATTAGGGGCATCAGTTCTATCAATGCTGGGGCATCGCCTTTAGTTGTAGTTGATGGGCAACCCGTGCCAGATGGTCTTGCTTTTGTAAACATGGCTGATGTAGAATCTGTGGAGGTTTTAAAAGATGCAGCATCTGCGGCCATTTATGGCTCTAGAGGAGCAAGTGGAGTAATTTTGATTACTACGAAAAGTGGTAAAACAGATAAACCAACATATTCATTCAAATATGCTATTGGCCAAAAAACTCCCTATAAAAAATACGATATAATGACCGCAACGGAATTCGTTGGATTATTATTTGATGAAGCTGCTACCCGAGCCAAAGATCCTAGTGTTCCAACTCAAACATTGTCACAAATTGCTGGAGACAATGACCGATCGGCGTATATTATCGAGCAAACACTTTTGGATGGGCAAGGAGCAAATTATCAAGATGAATCTTTAAGATCTGGACAATTTCAAAATATATTGTTAAGTGCCTCAGGCGGGAAAAAAGACGTTCGATATTTTGTTTCTGGAGGCTATCAGTCGGATGAAGGAATGATGTATAAAAGTAATTATGAAAAATTGAATCTAAGAGCAAAAATTGATCTGAATTTAAATAAAAGATCAAAGCTATCTCTTAATATAAATCCTTCATTTTCTACTAGGGAAACACCCTCTGAAAACTTCACCAATTTTATGCGATTTCCAAGCTCATTACCCGTTTATCATACAGAGAAATCAGCAGCTTGGGTAAGGCAAGTCTCGCAATGGGCAGATATTAAAGCTGGAGATTTTGCACATCCTCGACATTTTAGCAATCAGGTTTATTCAGGTCTAATGCCAGATGGATCTACTTGGACTTCAACAGGCCCAACGGGCCCACAGACTGGATCTTCTCAAAATAATCCTAAATCTGCAGTAATAAATCAAGATATTAATACCAATGAATATCGCTTACAAAGCTCAGCAAACTTTACATTTAACATAATGAAAGGGTTAGATTTTAAAACAATGGCTAGTGCTTATATTAACAATAGTTCTGGTTTAAATTGGTCAAATAAAAATGCTTCTGGCGATGGAATTGTAAGCAAAGGGGTGTACACCAATAGTTCTTATTTAGACTTACTTTCTGAAAATACCTTGAATTATACAAAAACAATCAGCAACCATTCCATCAATGCATTGCTAGGATACACTGCTCAAACAACCAAAGTGACCAGAAACCAAACTACTGGCTTAGATTATCCTAGTGATGATATTAGAACGATTAATAATGCTTCACAAATAGACAAGGCTGGTACCACTAGTAGTATCAATCAAATTGGGTTATTGTCGTATTTAGGAAGAGTTAATTATGAATTCAAAGAGCGGTATTTACTTTCTGCGAGTTTCCGTACAGACGGTAGCTCTTATTTTGGACCAGGAAATAAATGGGGTTCATTT
>JANNWE010000718.1:0-2692 GCA_031414675.1 Cytophagaceae bacterium | reverse complement strand
TGAGGTAACATTAGAATTGGTTGAAGTTAACTTATCGAAAGTAGCTTGATATGCTGCAGATCCTGGCAAAGGTTTTCCTGCATCAGCAGCAATTCTTGCAGCTTCAAAATCTCCTGTGAATGCCCTGTTAAAATCAGTTGCCCAAGCGGCAGTAGGTTTCCAAACTTGTAAAATCCTTGCACCAAGATTTCCTAAACTAAAGCCTTCGGCTTGTTGCGAAGTATTATATGCTCTAACAAAAAACTCATCGCCTCGTATTTCCAATTTAAACTGGTTTCTAACATATTTTGGAAAATACTCTCTAAATCCAGCCGTTCTGATTAGGTTTCCCGTTCCAAAATACCAAGAACCGATTGCCTCCACTTTGTCAGAAATTTTATAATGCAAAGCGGCGTTAGCTCTATAACTGAAAATTTTCCCATTGTCACCTGTTAAATCTATCTCATTGTAGCCGGTTCTTGTAACTGTTTTTCCAACCAATGCGGCATTTGTGGTAGGAGTTCCAGTAAAATTAAATGATCCGCCATTTGTAATATCGTCTCCATAAACATTGAGTGCATCAAATTGCGAATTGGTTGATTTGTTATTATTAGGAACATAGCCAATACTTACTGTTTTTGATGTTTGGTCAGTTACAAAAAATCCTGCCCGGCTTCTTGAAGATCTGTCTTCGTAATTGTCAGCAATAAAGTCAGTTCCGTTAATAGCTTGAAAATTTACTTTAAATGCCAATTTACTTCCTACTTGTTTTGCATAACGTACCGCTATATCGCTATAGGGAGTTGCGTTCATATCATCTTTGCCTAAATTATTTAGTCCGCCTTTCACTTGCGCCGAAAGTCCTTGGTAATCAAATGGTGATTTTGTTTTAGTAAGCATAATACCTTGTAAGGCATCTGGGCCGTAAAGTGCTGAAGATGCACCCGGCAGTATTTCAATACTTTCTATGTCAATGTCTGAAACACCTGCAACGTTTCCAAATCCAAATCCTAAACCTGGTGACCTATTGTCCATGCCGTCGGTAAGTTGTACAAATCTATTGTTGTTATTTGCACCAAAACCTCTCATATTAACTGATCTGAAAATCATGTTTTGAGAAAGCAAATCTACTCCTTTTAAGTTTTGTAAGGCCCCATAAACATCTGCTGATGCAGATTGCTGAATTTTTTTGATGTCTAATTTTTCAACGGTTACCGGAGATTTAGTAATTCCTTGTTCTACTCTGTTACCAGTAATAGTAACTTCTGCTAAAGTGCCCACATCTTCTTTCAAAAGAATTGATAAGGTTTTGTCGTCAGAAACTGTAATTTCTTGAGATGCATACCCAATGGCAGAAATCTTTAAAATTAAAGGCAAGGATTGTTTAGTTTTAAGGCTAAACTTGCCATTTACGTCAGCAATAGCACCAGCAATAGTTCCCTTTATAGCCACACTTGCCCCAATTAAGGCACTTTTGTCTTTTTCATCAGAAATTGTTCCAGATATGGTATTTTGAGAATAAGCCCTCAGACTGATGATAAATACAATAACAAAAAATAAAGTTTTTTTCATAATGATAGAAAGGTTTTTAGTTTAATAATACAAATGTCTTTTAAATATAAACAAATTAAGATTTTTTTTAACAAAAATAATAAATAAAATTTACTTTGGAATAAATTAAAATTTATCGATTATTACAAAAAGTTATAATTAAAATACGTTTTAAATGGAAGATTATCGTTTAAAAGTTTTTTATTCAGTGGCCAAAAATCAAAGTTTTACAAAAGCTGCAGCAGAGCTTTTTATTACGCAGCCAGCCATTACAAAACACATCAAGCTTTTGGAAGAAGACCTAGGTATTCGGCTTTTTGAAAGAAAAGGAAGTTATATATTTCCAACATTAGCTGGCGAAATTTTATTTAAGTATGCTAAAGAAATATTTGGCTTATATCAAGAAGCAATCTATGAAATTGGTACTTTGAAAAATAAACAGGATGGAAAATTAAGACTTGGTGCAAGTACAACAATTGCTCAATATTTAATTTCGGCTGTTCTTGCATCTTTTTATGAAAAATTTCCGAATGTAGAATTAAGCTTATTAAACGGTAATACAGAGCTTATTGAAAACGCTGTTTTAAGCAAAACCATAGATCTGGGAATTGTGGAAGGCAAAAAGCATTTGCCCGGCTTAAAGTATATAGATTTTATGGAAGATGAATTAGTGGCTGTGGTGCATTGTAAAAGCAAATATGCAAAAAAAGAAATTTACGATTTATCAGACTTGGAAACTATTCCTATTGTTTTACGAGAACGAGGATCAGGTACTTTGGAAGTTATAGAATCTGCATTAAAACAAAGAGATATAAAACTTGTAAACCTTCAAATCGTTATGCATTTAGGAAGCACGCAAAGTATAAAGTCCTTTTTAGAACACTCTAATGCCATGTCTTTTATTTCAATTAGAGCTATAGAACAAGAAGTTAGTCAAGGAATATTGAAAATAATCGAAATTAAGGACTTCCGAATTTTAAGAAACTTTTCTTTTGTTAATCTTCAAGGCCAAATAGATAGTTTATCTTCATCATTTATTCGTTTTGCATTGAGGCATTATAACCAAAAGTAATTATCTATAAAAAAACACAATTAGTTCTGGAATTTTGAATGCGATAATTTTGAGCCATGAAAAGTCTATCTCGCTGGATGCTTGGTCTGG
>JANNWE010000717.1:0-4424 GCA_031414675.1 Cytophagaceae bacterium | reverse complement strand
TTCCTTCATCCATAATAATATCAATAGATTTGCCATTTCCCATAGCGAATTCATCAATACAATTATCCATTACTTCTTTAAATAACACATAAATTCCATCGTCAGGTGAGGATCCATCCCCTAACTTTCCAATATACATTCCGGGCCTAAGTCGAATATGCTCTTTCCAATCTAAAGATTTAATACTGTCTTCGTCGTACTTTACCTTATTTTCATCAGACATCAGTTAATAATTTGTTGTTTTTTATCCTCAATTGAAAAATATTTATTTACTTTGCAAAACAAAGTACTTTTTAAAAAACCATATTCATTAATTTAATTTACCAAATTTCTTACGTTACTTTGCAAAAAAATAGTTTTACTATTTATTACAAAAAGACAAAATACGTTTTAAAATATGAAATTTCCCAAATTTAGGAATTCAAATCGATTCATGAAAGAGCTATCTTTAATTATTGTGTTTTTTTCGATTTTGTTTTCAGGTTTTGCTCAAACTATACCTACTAATGGGCCAATACCAAATCAAATACCAGGCACAAACCTTCCAGATAATACAAAAGACACAGAGGCAAAGAAAGAAGCTAAAAAACGAACTGCCCCAATTAATAGAATACCAACAAATGATGCCACAAATACTAGAGAAATAACTCTTGATCCTAAAGATATTCAAGCTATTGAAATTGAAGAACAAACACGAATTAACAATGAAGAAGAACTTGCCAAGGACTTAAAGAAAAGTAAAATTATCAAAAGAACATTTGGTAGTTCCTTATTTAGCAATACAAAATTTGACGCAAATGCTTCTGTGAATATTGCAACGCCTGGAAATTATGTTTTAGGACCGGGAGACAAATTAAATCTTGACATTTATGGTTATTCACAATTTAAACAAGTAAGTACTATAAATTCTGATGGCTTTATTATCTTAGAAAAAGCAGGTATTGTAAACATTGGAGGCCTGAGCATAGAAGAGGCAGATAAAAAAATAAAAAGTGCTTTTTCAAAAATCTTTCTAGGATTAAATGGAACTGACAGTTCTCCAGCAAATACATTTTTGAAAGTTTCTTTGAGTGGATTTAGGTCTATAAAGATTAAGATTACTGGTGAAGTTGTTTCTCCTGGCACTTATACAGTAACGTCATTCACTAGTTTGTTAAATGCAATTTATTTTTGTGGCGGCCCAAATGAAATTGGTACTTATCGCGACATTAAACTGATTAGAAATAATCGGGTGGTATCAACAATGGATTTATACGAGGTTATTACCAAAGGATTTTCTAAAGGTGATTACTTATTAAAAGACCAAGATATTATTCATGTTGGACCTTTTGTATCTAGAATAGCTATAGAAGGCAACTTAAAAAGAACAGGATTATTTGAAATATTACCTAATGAAACATTGATTGAAGCCATTTCATATTCAGGTGGGTTTGATCAATACGCATATACTGACAGAATAAAGATTTATAGAAATACGCCAAAAGAAAGAAAAATATTAGACGTTAAATCCTCCGATTTTAAAAACAATAAAGTATTTAGTGGTGATTCAATTGTAGTAGAAAAACTTTTGGATAGATTCGAAAATTTAGTCTCCATTGAGGGTGCAATTTTTAGACCCGGTGAATATTCACTAGATAGTAATCCAAGTTTAATGAGTTTGATTAATTCTGCTGAAGGGCTTAAAGAAGAATCTTTAAGAGGTAGAATCACAATAATTAGAACAAACGAAGACCTTTCCATTTCAAGCATTTCTGTAAATTTAACGGATATGGCGTCTGGAAAAGTGTCTGACCAAGCTCTAAAAAGACAAGATAGAGTTATAGTTCCAAGTATTTTTGATTTAACGGAAACATCTTTCGTGAAAATTCAAGGGGCAATAAATAATGCAGGTGCTAATGAAGGTGTAGAAGTCCCCTTTATTAAAAATATGACAATTCAAGATTTGATTGTTCAAGTTGGAGGTCTCACAGAAGCCGCTTCTTTGTCTAAGGTTGAAATAGTTAGAAGAAAAAGAAATGTTGATCCTAAACAAATTGATGCTCAAATTTCTGAAATAATAGATTTTGAAATAAAATCTGATTTAAGCGTTGATTCTCGAAGTGCAGGATTTTCACTATTACCTTTTGATGAAGTATTCATTAGGACTTCGCCAAATTATGAAAAGCAAAATTTTGCAATTATAAAAGGTGAGGTTATTTATCCAGGAAAATACGGAGTAAAATATAAAGATGAAAAAATCTCAGATCTAATTAATAGAGCTGGTGGATTATCCCCATTAGCTTACATCAAAGGAACCACCTTAGTGAGAAAAACTCTTTTGTCAGATTTCCAAACTGCTCAAAGAGCAGAGGTTTTGGAAAACTTAAAGTTAAATATCAAAGTTAAAGATATCGTTAAAGCTGATGTGGATGAAGAAGATGTACAATTGATAGAAGAAGCAGATAATAAAAATTTAATTACCGAATCGATAGGAATTGATTTAGAAAAAATATTAAAAGATCCAGGATCATTTGAAGATATTATTCTACAAGATGGTGATGAAATAAATATCCCAAAAAGATTGGAAACTATAAGAATAGAAGGAGAAATACTTTATCCAACTACAGTTAAGTATCTTCCAAGTCTTAAATTTATTGATTATGTTTCAAAGTCAGGTGGTTTTACAAAAAAATCTGCTCGTGGAAAAGCATTTGTAATTTATCCAAATGGGTCTGTGGATAGGACAAGGAAATTTCTGTTTATAAAAGTATTTCCTAAAATAGAGCCTGGAAGTGAAATAATAATTCCTGGAAAAACTCAAAATGCCCAGGGTCAACTAGTCCAGTTTGGAAATCTAGTAGGAACTTTGAGTGGTACGTTAACTGCAATAGTTTCTATTTTCTCTATTGTGCAACTTAATAAATTAAGATAGATGGAAAGCACCAAGATTCAAGAAACTCAAGTCTCCACTAAAGAATTTTTAAAAAGTGTTTTCAATTTTTTTCAACACTTAGCCAAAAATTGGCAGATTTTACTCATTGCCTTACTAATAGGCACTTCTTTTGATTTAGTAAAAAATGAAATTTTTAAAAAAGACCCAGTATTTACTGGCGAAACAACGTTCCATTTAGAATTGGAAGGCGGAGGAGGACAAAACCAATTTGGCGGTTTAGCCTCTACTTTTGGCCTTGGTGCTGCAGGCCCTGGAATAAAAACAGGCGAATTACTCGGAGCCGCTAACTTCAAATCAATTGTACTTTCTGTAAATGTATTTCAAAATGCATTTATGAAAGAAGTAAAAGTTGGGAATAAGAAAGAACTTTTTATAAATTATTATATAGACAGCAGCGATATCAAAAGAAAAGAATGGGCTGGAAATCTTTTTCAAGACCCTTCTCCTTACGCAGATTATAAATTTACTAAAAAAGCAATTAATGAATTTACGCCATTTGAAAACTTAATAATTGGTGATGTTTATAATAAATTAGCAATGGACACCCATGTATCTCCAGTAGAAAATGCGAGTTTAATAGATATTACTGCAGAAACAACCAATGAAATACTTACCAAAGTTTGGATAGAAAATCTTATGGTGACTACTGAAGAATTCTATAAAAACATGAAAACTAAAAAAACTAGACAACTTCTAGAAATACAAGAAAGAAGATTGGATAGTTTAGCCTATTTGGTGAAATCAACTGACAGAAAAATGGCAAGGGTAACATTCGATAACCCAAATGTTGTTGACCCATCCGGTATTATGAAACAACAGCAAGTAAATAGAGATAACACCTACATAACTAATCAGTATTTTACACAGTTAGCCAATGTTGAGAATTTAAATAGATTAATTTTTGAGCAAACACCTATATTTACTGTTTTAGAGCCTGTAAGATTACCACTTGGTATATTAGAAAAAACTGGAATCAGTACTAGATTAGGAGGAATAATATGTTTATTTGCTGCCATATTTATAGTAAGTTTAACCAAAACTTTTAAAGAAATAATGTCCGAAACGGACTAAAGTTATTAATGGATACTAAGGAACGAGTAATTACTGCAAATCGATCTATTTGGGAATATCTAAAAGAAATTTGGGAATCTAAAGAACTCCTTTGGATTTTAGCTAAAAGAGACGTTTTAGTTAAATACAAACAGTCCATATTAGGCGTTGGTTGGAGTGCAATTAGACCTCTAGTAACTACCTTTGTTATGGCTTTTGCATTTGGGAAAATTGCCAAATTAGATGTAAACTATGAAATCCCTTTTCCTTTAATCGTAGTTCCTGGTGTAATAATTTGGTTGTTCTTTTCTCAATCCCTACAATCTTTGAGTCAAAGTATTGTTTTAAATTCCAATTTAGTTACCAAAGTTTACTTCCCTAGACTTATTATACCTCTTTCTACAATATTCTTAGGCCTTATAGATGTGTTTATAGCCACATT
>JANNWE010000716.1:0-2044 GCA_031414675.1 Cytophagaceae bacterium | reverse complement strand
TCAAATCCACCAAAATAATGGTCTTGGATATGAATCAAAGTCGCTTAGATTTTATCATTCAAAAATTTCCATCGGTCGAAACTATCCTTTTGAATGATAGCGTTGAAGATACTTTAAAAAAACGTTTAAATGGTGATTTGCCAACCGTCATTCTGGACGCAACGGGAAATAAAGCTTCAATGGAAAAATGTATGGAATATATTGCACCTGGCGGTACGATAGTTTTTATAGGTCTTTTTGTGGGCGATGTTACTTTCCATGACCCCCTTTTTCACCGCAAAGAAGTCACCTTAAAATCTTCCAGAAATGCTTTGTCCGCAGATTTCGAGAAATTAATTCGACTTCTAAAAGACGGATTGGTAAACATTGATGGATTGATTACGCATAGGTTGGCTTTTGATACGTTGCATGAAAATTTCGAAAGACTTTATTTACCCGAGGAGAAAGTGATTAAAGGCCTTATTGAGTTTTAAAAGAACTGGAAAAATTCTTCGCAAAGAGCATTTGATCCGTTTTAGAGTGAAATTCTAAATTTACTATATTTTAATTTATGATTGTGTTTTACTGATTTTATGGTTAGCCTTACTTTTTAGCGTCGGCTGACCGCCCGTCTGCAGGTACAATTGAAAAAAGTAACAGATGCGATGTTTCCCTAAAAACACTCACAAATAAAAATCCTTAAGCCTGTCCGTCCTAAATTTTTAATTTAATTGTGTAGCTATTATTAACTCAACACTGATTAAAAATTTTCATACGGACTGTCATAATATATTCGGAATGAAACTAAAGAAACCATCAGTAATTTATTTTAAAAGATTTCATTTATACGTATTTATCCACTCTAAATCAGGCAATACCCCTATTTTAATAGAAAAAATAGAAAGTGGATTGAAAATCTTTACTAACTAACTTCGTCATGGGGAAGATGTATAAGAACAGATGTATGTTTGTAATTTTTAGTATTTTTATAGTAAATTTACATTAGCTATGTTCATTTTTTACAATTTTTATTCACTTCAGTCGCCCACCTTTGCTCGTTTATAAGTCTAGATTATGAATAGAATTCATCAAATTGCAATAAGCCCAAAATTTAATTTTAATCTTTTGTTTCCCGAAGGATTGCTATCTGATTTTGTCTCAATGATATGGGCAAGCGATGGAACGCCGCCATATGCACAGGAAAGAATAATTCCAGATGGGGCATGTGTATTGATTTTCAATTTTGGTGATACCGTAGTGAGTGAGGCACAACATATTCAAAAAGACTTTAAAAAGACCCTTTTTACCGGAGTTTTTTCGCACTTTAGCAGCATAAACTATATTCCTGATAAACACCAACACAAACAAATTGGGGTTATTTTTAAACCTGCAGGTAGTTATCCATTCATTCGACAACCAATTATTGATTTTAAGAATTTGGCTATAGAAACCGATAGTTTTGATTCGAAACAATTTGATGAAATTCATGAACGATTAGCCAACGAAACAAGCATCGAAAGAAGATTGTTTTTATTAGAAAATATTTTAAATGGCTTACTGAATAAGAATTTTGAAGATAATGTTATCCTTGAATTGATTACACTCGTAAAGATGAATCCACAAATGAATATTAAGGATCTTGTTAACAAAACAGGCTACTCACAACAACATTTGAATCGTATTTTAGGAAAATATGCGGGCATGAACGCCAAAGGTTTTCAAAAAATATTTCGTTTAAATGCCGCCATTAAAGCCATTCAAACTACTGCGTTTGATATAAACCTTACGGATATTGCTTACCGTTTCAATTATTTTGACCAAGCGCATTTTATACATGATATTAAAGAAATGACAGGGATAGTACCAAAAGAATATCGCTCAGCGCAACAACCTACTAGTGGTCGTGTAATTTACCTTTAAATAGGTTCATTTTTTACAATTCTCGATACCAACTCTGCCATAAATTTGCTTCATTAATCAAAACATTATGGCAATGATTCAAAAAATTTTTCTTTGCTTTTTTACCTTTCTTTTTATTTATTTTATAATTGGCGGAGTAATTAAT
>JANNWE010000715.1:0-1565 GCA_031414675.1 Cytophagaceae bacterium | reverse complement strand
CATAGATTGTTTCTGAAATCCTTATCAGAAGAAGTGGTCTCCCAAAGTGTTGCCTCCACCAAATCATTTTTATTTGGTTTAACAACTAATTCGGCACTCGTATTCGTGTTTGAAATATCCCAAGTACAAACTGGATATTCTCTATCACTTATGGTGATTCCAAAAAATGCACTTAAGGATTCTAAAGCTTGTTTTCCACCGCCCAAATTATGACCCGCATTTGGCACATAATGTATCATGTTTTTGCCTGGAATTTCCGAATAATAATGTTTAATAGCATCTACAGTCCAATATTCATCATTAGTGCCAATAAATATTAGCTTGGGCATGGTATAATTTTTACGATACGAAAAAGGGTCAATCATGGCCGTTAAAACTTTACCTTCCTTCGTTTCTGCATTTTGAGGTATTCCGAGTTTTACATAATCTTCAATTTCTATACTATATTCTCCATAAGTAGTAAATTGATATTGCAAAGTTGCTGGCATATTTAACATATCAATTACCATTGGAGCTATTGCTTTTACTCTTGAATCATCAATTGCAGCTGAAAGCCAGGTGGTCCATCCACGTTTAGAAGCACCAGATATCACGAAATTATTCACCTGTTTATTGCATTTTGAACTAGAAAAAGCTTGCACTGCATCCATTGCTCTAACAGCTGATTTTACCATTGGAAATAACAATGGCCAAGAATAATCTTTGTCTTGTTTAAATTGGTGTAGTGTATGCGAAATTAATGCATCCTCTGTTAAATCACCATAAAAGGGTTGATTGGGTGCTTGTTTTAATAGTGCAACTATTCCTTTATTTTTTGTTGCCATTTCGGCTAATGGTTGCCAAAGGCCATCCGTTTTACTCCAGTTGGGTTGTTCTTCTTTGTTAGACCCACCTGTAATAAATAATAAGGCCCCATCGTATTTAATATTTTTAGGAACTATGACTGTAAGTTGATGTCTCCAAGTATATTCCCTCCATTTTTGAGAAGTCAATAGCAAGTTATATAATTTGACACCATCTATTTCCAATGAGTCTTTTAATTCCCAACTAAAGGTTTTGTCTCCATTTTCGATGTAGCTTTTTAAAGCGGTTTCTGGAGTAATTATTGGATTAAGTGCTTGTGAATTTGCCGAAATACTTACTAAAAGTAGGAAAAGGCTTAAAAGTTTTCTCATTGTAGAAAAGGTTAAATATATAATGCTTTAAAAGTACAAAAATATTGATTTATTCATGTCTTATGGTATTAATTTTTTTACCTTAGTATTTCTCAAGGTTTCGCAAATGATCTTATTTTATGAATTTTATCGAATTTCTCTTTAATTTGAGTTCTTTTTTTAATAAATACTTTCTATATTTTTTAAAATTTATTTTTGGACATTTAATATTCTTAGCCTAATTGAAGAAAAGATTGAGCGTTTTATAATTCCTTTTTAAACAAATTACTAAAATGAAAAGACGTACATTTTTGAACAAAAGTCTTGCAGTTGGAGCAATCCCAATTTTGGAATTAAAGAATATAAAAAAACTGAAATCTATTCATTTAAGTGATGTTTGGAATACAAAAA
>JANNWE010000714.1:0-2428 GCA_031414675.1 Cytophagaceae bacterium | reverse complement strand
AGTAGCTCTAGACCTTCAGGAAGCAGAAGTGGCTTTTTTGGAGGCTCTTCAAGATCTGCTTCGAGAGGATAAAATGATAACACTAAAAGAAGTAAACACACTTCCCGAAAACCAATTAAATACCATTGGCTGGAATTGGTTAATAGGTGAAGATACGCTACCCTATGTAACTAACCAGATGGTAGTTGTCTCAGAAAAAGAAGTACAAAAATATTACGAAGCTACCAATGAGCTTTACGAAATGTTTGTTAAAGCTGGGCAATATGCTATAGACAAAAACTTGTTGGATACATTGGGTATTCCTAAAAATTTACAAGACCTTGTTAAATACACTTGGGAAGACGACGCCCATCAATGGCATTTGTACGGTCGTTTTGACTTAGCCGGGGGAATAGATGGAAAACCTATAAAATTAATAGAGTTTAATGCAAACACAGCAACTTGTATTCCAGAAACTGCTGTGGTCCAATCGGCCCAATTAGAAGCGAATGGTTTTGATGATGCCTATCAGTTTAATTCCCTTTTCGAAGCTTTAGTTGAAAATTTTAACCGTTTAAGAGATAAAAACCCAAATTTAGATGCTTCCCTTTTACTTTCTGGCATGGAAGGCTACCCTGAAGATGATGCTAATTTGGCCGTATTAGCAGAGGCGGCAAAAGAGGCGGGTTTTTTTGTGACGATAGAAAGTATTGATAAAGTGGAATTTTCAACTGAAGAAGGCATTTTTAGATTTGATTCGGTGAGAAATCAATATGAAAACTATAATTTTTGGTTTACTTTAGTTCCTTGGGAATACATAGCATGGGATGAACCTGAATTAACCCAAACTTTAACCCAGATAATTATTCAAAACAAAGCCATTGTTATTAATCCGGCTTACACCTTGTTGTTTCAGTCTAAATATATTCTAAAAATACTTTGGGATTTATTCCCAAAACATCCCCTTTTGTTGGCTACTTCTGACAAGCCCTTGCCGAATAAAAAGCAAGTAGAAAAAGTATTTTTTGGAAGAGAAGGTGCTAATGTAAGAGTAATCGGGGAATCTGGAAATACACAAACTTGGCGTGGCGGAGAATACGAAAACCAAGCAAAAATTTATCAAGAATTTGTCGATTTTCCTAGAGATTTAGCCGGAAATCACTACCAAGCGGGCGTTTTCTTTGCATTTGAAGCGTGTGGACTTGGATTTAGACGTGGAACTGAAATTTTAGACAATCAAGCTCAATTTTGTGGGCATTTGGTGGAAGGCTGATATAAAATTTTTAAAACAAACACTGAATTTAATAAATGAAAGATTCAAAAATACTTTCTATAAACTACCCAGTTTGATTTTCTTCAGTTTTCAAATATTCCCATTTCCCTTACAACAAATTCTTCTAACCTTTGCCATTTAATCTATTGCTACTTTCTTTTTACCTATTCATACTACCTGCCAAAAATTCATTATTTCTGCATAATAAATATAGACACCTAAATTTAGGCTACCTTTTTTCAAGTCATTTTAGTATTTCCTTTTTTTTAAGACCTATTACATTTAAGTAAAATAAAAATATAACTTTTTTAACTTTACTTATAATCTTTCTAAATAAATTGATTTTTTATTTGGAATTATTCTAAACAAGAAATAAATTTGCAAACTATTTGTAATTATTCTAAATAAAAATAAGGAATGAATCAAAGCTACTGGCTTAAAACAATACTTATATTAATTGTAAGCACATTCTCCACATTTGCTCAAAAAGCGAGCATAAGTGGAAAGATTTTTAGTACTGAAAAACAAGCAATTCCATCCGCAAATATTTCTTTAAAAGGAACAGTTCGAGGAGTTGAATCAAACATAAATGGAGAATACAGTATAAAAGGACTAAGAGCTGGAGATTATACCCTTATGGTATCCAGCCTTGGGTTTAGGACGCAAGAAAAAATTATCAAAATATCAGAAAATGAATCCATAATCATAAATTTTGAACTCCAAGATTTTTCTTTATCGCTTTCAGATGTGAATGTAGTCGCCAGTAGAGGTCTACAAGGAAATGAGCATTTGGCAGAAGTAGATGGATATGCCATTTACGCCACAAAAAAAAATGAGGTTATTAAGCTTGAAAATCTCAATGCCAACTTAGCTATGAATAATAGCAGACAAATTTTTAGTAAAACTCCAGGTATAACAGTCTGGGAAAATGACGGTTCTGGAATTCAATTAGGGGTGGCTTCTCGAGGTCTAAGCCCCAATAGATCTTGGGAGTTTAGTGTAAGAATGAATGGCTATGATATTACCCCTGACCCCATGGGCTATCCTGAAGCGTATTATTCACCACCGATGGAAGTAGTAGATAAAATAGAAATTGTGCGTGGTGCATCGTCGCTTCAATATGGCTCACAATTTGGTGGATTATTGAACTTTGTATTAAGAAAACCTGATATCTCC
>JANNWE010000713.1:0-9506 GCA_031414675.1 Cytophagaceae bacterium | reverse complement strand
AGAAAGAATCACGCTAATTTCCGGTGGTTTAATGTTAGGCTATTTGTTTCTTGGCACCAAGATTTTACAACTTTTTGGGGTTGATATTAAATCATTTGCTGTGGCAGGTGCCTTAATTTTACTTATTATTGGTTTTGAGATGATATTAGGACGTGAGATTTTCAAGCATAGTTCAACAAATCAAGGAAAAGCTAGCTCAATTGTTCCTTTGGCATTTCCAATTATTGCAGGGGCAGGTACTATGACTTCCCTACTTTCATTAAAAGCTGCTTATCACGATGAAAACATAATTGTTGGTATTTTCGTAAATCTACTTTTAGTATATTTAGTTTTAAAATCTTCTTCCTGGTTAGAAAGGAAAATTGAACCAGGTACCATTGAAGTACTTCAAAAAGTATTTGGATTAATTTTATTGGCTATCGCAATTAAATTAATTAAAACCAATTTAGTTTAGCTTCATAATTTTTTTTAGAAATCCAAGAAGTATAAATAATTGAGCAAGCCCATAGGTACTCATTATTAAGAATGAGCTTTGGGGAAGATTTTCGATGAACTTATTAAATGCTATTAGTGAATCAGATATAACAAATAATACCGCACCAAAACTTATTAATGGATATCCAAATGATGATTTTTTTCGGTTAACTGCCACTATGCCCATGAAACTAATCACAATACAATACATTGAAACTGGGAGTATCAATTCATTTGATATATAAGGTTTTAGGAAAGACAAATAGGAAATCGTAACAATTAAAATTATTAAGGTAGGCCACCTCAATATTTTACTTTCTTTAAAAAAAAGTAGGATATAAAAAATATGTGCAATTAAAAAGGAAGCCAATCCCGGAATAAAAAGATCATTAGATTTAAACATTAAAAAAACATCTCCAAATAAGGAGAAAATAAGTGCAAAAATATAATACCAATTAGACAAGGCTGTTTGTTTATTACTCAAATAAAGTGCTATTAATAAGGGCATTAATAATGGTTTTGTGACCATCATTACTATTTTTTGATTGTTAGAGTCAGCCCAAATTTCAATAGCTAAAACTATTAGGTATAGAATTATAAGTTTATTTTTCATATTTGATCTATCTTTAAACAGAGTTTAACTGCGAGGGCAATCGCGTCATTCATAGGTATAAAATTTACGTTTTCGTATATATCTGTTTCTCTTTGAATATTAGGCATTCTGCCATTTGTGTCTAATGCAGCCAATGTCAAGGTGGGTATTCCCACTCGATTAAACCATACGGAGTCGAAGTCTGCGGTATGCCATTCTCCAGACTTAACATGAGAAAATCGTTGGTCATTTTTAATTATTTCATCGGAGATTTTCACCAAATCATTATCATAAGTAATGGTACCCCACGATCCTGTTTTTTTAATTACATTTAAATTTCCAGCACCCAAGGTGTCAAAGTTAATTACCATTGTATTTTTGTCGAATTCTTTAAAATGTTTTTTCAAAAAAAACCTTGCTCCAAGCATTCCTACTTCTTCTGCACCCGTAAAAAGAATCTGGATTTCAGTGTTCTTTAAATTCTTTTCCCAAACTAATTTTGCCACTTCAGCTACCGCTGCCACTCCGGTAGCATTATCTGATGCCCCGTTTGAATACCCAAATCTAAAAAAATCAAAACTTGCTACAAACAATTGAATAAAGAAATAGATTGCTAAAACATAAAGACCACCTTGTGTATAAATATTAGGTTTTAAAAAATGGAAAATCACCATCATTTCAGTCAATAACAGGATTAAAATGTTAAAATTCAAAGATTTTCTAAAGTTTCCTACCAGCGATGGTTTATATAAAATAGAAATAGGTGCTGTATCATAATGTGCCATTAAGACTATTTTTTTTGGTTTTTTTTTCAGTTCTGAAATAACCAAATTATGGGTTTTAACCAAAGGAGGAAACTTAGAAATAGGGGAAGCCATCCAATTAAAAAAAAGAAAGGCCATTGAAATAAACATCACTGATAGCAATAGGCTAATAATAGGAAACAAATCTAAAATTAAGATGCTAGTAATTACTCCCAATAAAAGCCACGTGATTGTAATTAAATAGTTTTTTGGGCTATAAAACGATTCTTTTTCAATAATTTTATTTGAAAATAGCGTAGAAAGAAAATCTAAAGTTTGGCGTTCAAATATAGATGCCACTGCTCTATTTGGCATTTGAGTTAAATGCTTAACAATATCTTGAGCAAAAGAATTTTCCATTCTATTTAAAAAAGTAATTTTGTATTTCTATCCAATTGTTTAATCTAAGATAACCTTTTACCAATTTATTATGCTGAGCATCATATAAGATTTTTTTACCATTAAAATGTATTAAGTTTTTTTCATGGTCGTCAATCATAATATCTCCACTTACTATCGATTTATCGCCGCAAAGAACAAAGTTTCGCCAAGAAATGAATGGAAAATACTCCTTCATCCAATCATACTTTTCTTTTAATGAATTGGGAAATTCTGTGGCAGCAGACACAATAAAGACTTCATGTTTTTCAGAAAGTTCTTTTACAACTTCTTGCGCATTAGGAAATACTTTTAAATCCGAAAAAAAACCTGGTTCATGAATATATTTTATGAATGGTTTGAATTTTGGAGAATTTACGTAATCATAAAAAGATTTATCATCAAAAAAAGAAGGCGCTATGTTTGTTTCATTTATTTGGTTAAATATGCTTAAAATTTTGCTACTGGCATCAGCCAATACATCATCCATATCAATTATTATTCTCATGATATTAGTTTAAGGATGAAAACCTTTTACAATTTTTTTTGAACGAATAGAATCGCCTTGTTTTACAATCACAAAATAATTACCATCAGGTAATCCTGATAACTCAAAATCGTGTAATTCTTTAAAATGAATAGCTTCCTCAATAATTTTACCTGATAAATTTTGGAGTTGAAATAGTGTTTCCATGCCCGATGGCACTTTTACATATACTTTTTCATCGGGTTCATTAAGATATATTACTACATCGTCTTTTTTCATAACTTAATATATGGTTTTAGAAACGAATAAACTTTATGTATGGGTAGGCCCATTACTGTATAAAAAGAACCTTCTATTTTTGAGATACCCATCATACCTATAAAATCTTGTACCCCGTAGGCTCCAGCTTTATCAAATGGTTTGTGATTCTTAATGTAATAATCTATTTCATTTGGCTCCAGTTTATCAAAATTTACCAAAGCTTCATCAATAAAATTAGTATAATTTTCTCCTATTTTTATGGATACTCCTGTGATAACTTTATGTGTTTTGTTACTTAGACTACTTAGCATTTCAAAAGCTTTATCATAAGAAGTTGCCTTATTTAAAATTTGATTATTGATAGCTACTATGGTGTCTGCACAAATAACAATAGTATCTTGTCCAAAATCTTTAAAGCAAGATGATTTTTGAAAAGCTAAGAATTCAGGCACTTTTTCTATCTGGATCTCAGATCCAAAATTTTCATCAGTTGGCCTTACCAATACTTTGAATTCCAATCCAAAAGATTTCAAAATTTCTTTCCTTCTAGGAGAATTGGAACCTAATATAAGATTTTTAGAAAGTTTCATTCATTTTAATTTGTTCCTTAAATTCAAAATTTTACATTTGTAACAAATGTTGTTACATATATAAATATTGCTATTTCAAAAGTAAAAGTATGACATTAGAAAATGAAATAAAACAAATTAAACCATTTTCAAGTAAAAAAGAAAAAGCAATTGTAAATGTTATTTTTACAAGTAATTGGCTTTTTGCCATCCAAAATAAGTTGTTAAAACCTTTTGATCTAAGTATTCAACAATATAATGTTTTAAGAATTTTAAATGGTCAAAATGATAATCCAATTACCATAAATCAAATTATTGATCGAATGCTAGATAAAACTTCTAATGCATCTCGATTGGTAGATAAATTGGTAATTAAAGGCTTTGTAAGAAGAGATCAAAAAGAAACTAATAGAAGAGCCTGTGACGTAGTAATAACTGAACTTGGAAAGAAATTTTTACTAAATATAAAATCAAAATTATCAACTTTAGAAGATGAAATTGGAGATATAAGCGAAGAAGAACTAGAAGTACTGAATAATTTATTAGATGCTTTTAGAAAAAAAGCTAATTATTCCAACTTCTAAAAACTTTTTATTTGAATATTACTATTAATGCCTTTCAAAAAATATATTTTTTTTAGATAATATGAAATTATTTCGAAGCAGATTTATTTATTTTATTTTTATCGTTATTTTTTCTTGTAAAAATAATGATCCAGAACCTGCAAATGTCTCTCTTCTTAAATCTGAATTAGTAAGTACCTTAACAAGAGAGGAGTTTATAACCAAACTTCAATTGAGTTTTGGAAATCAAGCGAATCAATTAAGCTTGTTTGTTCGCTCAGGGTTGAAACTATATAGAATCACTTATAAAACAAAAGACCCATCGGGTAATGAGGTTACCGCTTCGGGAGCATTTATAATCCCTGCGGATATAAAAGATCCATTAGCATTAGCCAGCTTACAACATGGAACTATTTTTAATGAAACTGATGCCCCATCTTATTTTAAGTTTGAAACTGAGGTGGCTTCTGGTGCATTATTAGCCTCCACCGGGCTTTTTATCGGAATGCCCGACTATTTAGGGTATGGTGCCTCAAAAACTTCTCAACACCCCTATGAACATAGGATTGGACTTGCACAGCCAAATGTGGATTTCATAGTTGCAATGAAAGAATTTATAAAATCTGAAAAACTTAGCTGGAACAATAATCTACTTTTAGCAGGGTATTCTGAAGGGGGATTTGCAACAATGGCTACTTATAAGTTGTTGGAAGATTCTTATAAAGGGCAATTCAATATTAAGGCTGTTAGCTGTGGGGCTGGGGCTTATAATAAAACAAAAACGATGACCACCTTTTTAACCACTAAAACTAGTGGAGAAGTGACAAATAATAGATCATATGTTTGGGTTTTATTGACTTATGATAAATTATATAAACTTAATAGACCCATATCATCGTATTTTAGAGAGCCATTTTCTACCGATATTTCTAAAAATGGCATAAATGTGAACATTAATAGAAGTTTTGATGAAATACTGAATCCCACTTTTTCAAACGGAATATTGAAAGGTACAGACGAAAGTTTCTTAAACGCAGTGAAAGATAATGATGTTTTTGATTGGAAACCAAGTGCACCTTTACGATTGTATCATGGCGACAAAGATACTTATGTGCCATTTTTAAATTCTGAAACTGCAAACGCCGCAATGCTTAAAAAAGGGGCAACACAACTGGAATTAATTCCGATAGTGGGAGGTGATCATTCCTCATCCATCACAACTTATTTTTTAGGAACGTTCGATTTATTTAACAAGTATAAAAATTAATATGGGGGAATTAAAAACAGGATTTGTTCATACAGTTTTCTTTTGGTTAAAAGAAAAAAATAACGAATCACATCAAAAACAATTAAAGGAAGGATTAATTAAACTTTCCCAAATTTCAGAAATTAGGGAAGCATATATTGGTAAACCAGCAGACACAAATAGGCCAGTAATTGATAGTTCTTATAACCTTAGTGTAACCTTTATTTTTGACAATAAAAATGATCAAGATGTGTATCAAGATCATCCTGATCATCATGTTTTTATAGCTGAAAATTCTCATCTTTGGGGTTCTGTAAAAGTGTTTGATGCTTGTTAGTATTATTTTACCATGAAAATTAACCTTATTTTGAAAGGATATATTATTTTAAGTATTTTCTCGTTTCAATGTTTAGCACAAAGTATAAATTTCGAAGCAAAAGGAATTTTATTTCTGCAAGATGCAGACTTTGGTACTTTTAGTTTGGCAACCAATACTATTGAGAGAGATAAATCAGCTTCAGATAAGATGGGGGCAATTCTTTTTCCACTTCAGTTTGGGGATAATCAAAACTTTTCTGACCAAAATATTTCAAATTCATGCTTGAATAATAAAAAAGCAATAGCAGTTATGTCGGATAATAGATTATCTTATGTAATTGAAACAAAAGGCCAAATAAAAAAAGAAGAAACTTCCAATTCAATAGATAAGAATAATTTACCAGATGGTTATTATGTAAGCGTAGTAGATATATCTAATTTAAGAAATATCAAAGCAGAATATAGATTTCCTGTTGGAAATAACCCATTAGCCCTATCTCTAAGTGGAAGCAACGAATATTTGGCTGTTGCTGGCGAAGCATATAATCAGGAATTACAAGTATTTGAATTAAATGAATTTGGAAAGCCAATTAGAACAATTCAAAAACCAAATCTCCTTGGATTAGGAGCTATTACAGATATTGAATGGCATCCGAGTGGAGATTTTTTAGCCTATTTAAAAAAAGATACCAAAGAAATAGGCTTAATTAAGGTGGTAAAAGATGGGCCAACTAAAAAGATTGTTAGACTTGAGCTTTTAGGAAATAGTATAAAAATGGAAGGTTTACCAGAAGTTGGAAAATTTTCTAAAGATGGAAAATATTTTATTGTACTTGACCAAATATCTGAATATTCTAAAAATCAAGAACAGAGCAAAGGGAAAGTGTTTGTAATAAAATTTAATTACGAAGACCAAGGCAATCACTTTCTTATTTCAAAAACTGAAGTAGAAGAAAACCCTTCCAATTTGGTTTTGCACCCGAATGGAATGAACATTCTTGTAAGTAACATGAAAAGGTCATTTGAATATCCCATCAATGCTAATTACACCAATAAAACTTCAATATCGGTGCTAAGTTTATCAAAAGATGGAAAATATTTTGTTGTGCTTGACCAAATATCCGAATATTCTAAAAATCAGGAACAAAGCAAAGGGAAAGTATTTATTATTAAATTTAATTATGAAGACCAAGGCAATCACTTTCTTATTTCAAAAACTGAAGTAGAAGAAAATCCTTCCAATTTAGTTTTACACCCAAATGGCATCAATATTTTAGTAAGTAATATGAAAAGGTCATTTGAATATCCCATTAATCCAAATTACACTAATAAATCTTCAATTTCTGTGCTAAGCTTATCTAATGATGGAACTATATCTAATCTAAATACTATAAATTTAGGGTCTATTATGCCCACTAGTTTTGCTTTCGATAAATCAGGGAAAAACTTAGCGGTAGGGATCTTTCAATATTTAAATTTTGGAAAAACTTTCGGAGGAATAGATTTTTATACGTTTTTTGAAGGCTCCAAGCCAAATATTGTAAAACAAAATTCTAGCATTTTTACAGCGAAAGGCACACATTTTATAAAAGTTATTGAAGATTATTAATTGTTAAATTGTTTTTCAAGTTTCGATTAAATTAAAAACTTGAAACCATAAAATTGAAAATTTCTATTTAATTCGTTTTAAATATAAATATTTAGGATATTTCATAATTAATGTAATTTAAAGTTATCTCAGTACATAATGAATAATTTTTCAGAAATCGCCTCTACTTTTTCAATTGTTGAAATTAAAAAGAAGCAATATATTACTGGGATTCTCAAAGAAATATATAACTCAGGTGAAATGACTATTGCTCAGTTGGCAAAGCAGCTTCATACTAGTGTTCCCTCCATAACTGTCTACATTAATGAGCTAATTTCAGAAAACTGGATTTATGAGGTTGGTTCATCGATTACAAAATCGGGAAGGAGACCCATTTTGTTTGATATAAATCCTAACAAAAATATCATATTAGTTATTGATATCAATATTTATCAAACTAACTTTTACTTGGTTAACCTCCGAAATGAAATTATAGAGCAAACTTCTGTGGAAGTTAATATTAACGATTATGAAATAATTAATGTAATAAAAAATGCAGCTAGAAATTTTATTTTGGAAAAATCAATATGGGCGATTGGGATTTCATCACCAGGTTTGTTAAGCTCTGAAAACGGTATAAATTTTACGTACCCTCATTTAAATAGGGATAACTTATCATTGGCTCAGCTAATAGGTAATGCCTTGGAATTGCCTACATTTATAAGCCATGATACGCAAGCATCTATTCTTGGCGAGCATCATTTTGGTCTGGCAAAAAACATGAAAAACGTCCTGCTAATAAATTTAGATTGGGGAATTGGCTTAGGTATTTTAAGTAATGGGCAGATTATAAAAGGAACAGATGGATTTGCAGGCGAGCTAGGCCATATCCAAATTAAACCAGATGGGAAGTTATGCCATTGTGGAAAAAAAGGGTGTTTAGAAACCGTAGCATCTGCCTTAGCTTTAGTAAATAATGCAAAAGAAGGATTGGCTAATGGAAAATCATCTACTTTATCCTTAAAAAAAGAAGTAATAAGGTTAGAAGACATTATAGAAGCTGCACTTAAAGGGGATGAATTTTCAATTGATTTGATTTTTGATATCGGAAAAGAATTAGGAAAAGGACTTTCCATCGCCATACATATGTTTAATCCTGAAATTATCATTATAGATGGTATTTTAACTAAAGCTGGTGAGCTTATAGTTTCCACTTTGTATCAAGCAATTAACAAATATTGTTTATTAGATTTTAAAAAGAATCTTCAAATTAGAATATCACCAATGGGCGAAAAAGCAAAAATTTTTGGTATAAAATCCTTGGTTTTTGATAAAATGATAGCTAATTAGGGTGTTTGTACTTTTGGATTGTTTTTTATTTTTGAAAACCTTAAAAAAGCTAAGTAAAACCTTCTTGTCAAATAAGAACTAAATTCGTAATATTGTAAAATTTTCCTCTTTATAATTAATGCAGGCACTTAGCACCAGACATCTACTTGGTATTAAAGACATCAATGAAAATGATATAAATCTAATTCTTGAAACTGCAAAGGAATTTAAAGATGTTATAAATAGACCTATAAAGAAAGTGCCTTCGCTTCGGGACATCACTATAGCAAATATTTTTTTCGAGAATTCTACTAGAACTAGGCTTTCTTTTGAACTTGCTGAAAAACGACTTTCAGCCGATACCATCAATTTTTCTTCAGCAGGAAGTTCCGTTAAAAAGGGAGAAACACTGCTGGACACCGTTAACAACATATTAGCGATGAAGGTAGACATGGTGGTGATGCGTCATAGTAGCCCCGGAGCCCCCCATTTTTTGTCTAACAAAATAAAAGCGAATATTGTAAATGCCGGAGACGGAACCCACGAACACCCAACACAGGCACTTTTAGATTCATTTTCTATAAAAGAACAATTGGGTGATATTTATGGAAAGAAAATAGTAATTATTGGAGACATTTTGCATTCCAGAGTTGCACTTTCCAATATATTTTGTCTTCAGAAACAAGGTGCTGAAGTTAGGGTTTGTGGACCACAAACACTTATTCCTAAACATTTGCCTGAATTAGGAGTAAAAGTATTTGATAAAGTTAAAGATGCTTTAGCTTGGTGCGACGTGGCTAATGTTTTAAGGATTCAATTAGAAAGACAGCAGTTAAAATATTTTCCTTCTTTACGTGAATATGCATTGTACTTTGGAATAAACAAAAAAATGCTTGAC
>JANNWE010000712.1:0-1588 GCA_031414675.1 Cytophagaceae bacterium | reverse complement strand
CCAATTCATTGTTGACAAAATGCCGAATTATCGAGTCCCCTAAAACTTCGACTTCTGCTCTTACCCATTGATCGCCATCAAAAGTTTTTGAAGTAGAATTTATACAATGCCTTGTATCAAATTTGTTTTCATACACTACATGGGTGCCAGGGGTGCATAAATTACAATTTGTTCTTGATTTTCCATTGCTTAGTCCCCCTAAGAGTTGCACTTCAATTGAAATAGGAAAATCTTGACCTTTTAACATGGTTTGGGCGAGCTGCCCATGTACCATTATGCCGCTATTTCTTGTAGCCCAGCCTTCACCACCTTTGGCTTGGTCACCAATAAATCGATACTCCACCGCAATTTTATAATGAGAAAAGGTTTCTTTGAAAAATAAATGGCCATATCTAAAATTAAAAGGATCGTATGCATCATAGTTTACCACAATTTTTTTGTCTTTTACAGAAAACGTGTTTCCAAAATTATCATTTAAGTCATAGCCTCGGATTTTAATGTCCCAGCCATCGAGGTTTTTTCCATTAAATAACTGTCTCCATTCTTTTTGTGGTGCGGTTATTTGTCCAAATGTTGTTAAAGAGATGCATAAAAGAGCAAAGATTTTATTCATTTTTAAGGTTGATTTTGAGTTCAAATTTGATAAAATAATATTGTTTTATTGTAAAATATTTAAAGTATTTGTTTTTTTTCTAAGCGAAGATTGCTAATTAACTACAGGAATTAAATATTTTATTCAAAATGTAAATGTAATGTATAATAATTCTTAATTTTATGGCAAGTTTATTTAATCTTAAATGTTTGTTTTATGAAACGTAGAAAGGTCTTTAGCACTATAGGTTTGAGTGCATTGGGGATTGGAGCATTACCCGCTTGGGCAAATGCTTGGACCCCATCAAAAATTAAGAATGATTCCCTTACTTTTAATACTGCAGAGGATGATTTGTTAGTAGATTTAACTGAAATAATAATACCAGAAACCACTACTCCTGGAGCTAAAACCCTTGAGATTTCAAAGTTTATTAAAACTATGATTTCAGACATACATAGCAAAGAGGATCAGCAAAAGTTTAAATCTGGAATGATTAAAGTGGAAGAAATAGCAAAAGTTTTATATGGAAAAAGCTATTTGCAGTGCTCTAAGGAACAAAAATTGCATTTATTGAAAGGATTAGAATTGAGTTCAGAAAAAGACCAAAAATGGTTTTTCGATGTTTCTAAAAGACTTTGTGTTCAAGCCTATACTTCCTCAGAATATTATATGGTGAATATAGCCTAATTTGAATTTGCTCCAGCTAGTTACTAAGGGTGTGTACCTTTAACTCAATAATTAGAATGCATTTAGAAAATATAAATAAAAGAACGTTCGATGCCATTGTAATTATTGAGTTAAAGGTACACACCCGTAGTATCTAGCTGGAGCAAATTCAAATTTGGCTATATTCACCATATAATATTCTGAGGAAGTATAGGCTTGAACACAAAGTCTTTTAGTAACATCAAAAAACCATTTTTGGTCTTTTTCTGAACTCAATTCTAATCCTTTCAATAAATGAATTTTTTGTTCTTTTGAGCACTCCAAATAGCT
>JANNWE010000711.1:0-3114 GCA_031414675.1 Cytophagaceae bacterium | reverse complement strand
ACCAAACTATGGTCAAACGACTTCAATTTAATTCTGATTTTTTGTGACATTTGGTTCTGCTTTTTTTGGTGAAAAATAAGACCAACGAAAGAACCATTTACTCCGTTGACCCAAAAAAGGAATGCAAAAATAAAGATAAATATTTAAATCTCAAAATCAAATACTTAAAAAACCTTTTTTGAAGAAGGGTTGGAATATTAATTTAAAGTTTCTTTCTGTAAAATTAAAAGGATTTTCAAGTTCGATATTTTAGTAATTACAATAGTTTAAAAAAGTTTTATATTTGAGGTCAAAAATAAAGAAATGCTCACTTTTCCAAACGCAAAAATAAATTTAGGTATTAACATTTTATAAAAAAGAAGCGACGGTTTCCATAATATAGAATCAGTTTTTTATCCTATTGGCTGGTGTGATGCATTAGAAATTATTAAAGCTACAGATTTTTCTTTTTCTACAACAGGTTTAGAGATACCAGGTAATTCAAAAAATAATTTGATTATTAAGGCTTTCGATTTGTTGCATGACTTAATTACTATTCAAGAAGCAGAAAATGGCTTTAAAAATAATACTAAATCGCAGATAGCCATACACCTACACAAAGTGCTACCGATGGGAGCAGGCATTGGTGGAGGTTCAGCCGATGGAGCTTTTGCTTTGAAAATGATAAATGAAATTTTTGCATTAGGATTAGACACAAAACAATTGCAGCATTTTGCTTCAAGGCTTGGAAGCGATTGCCCTTTTTTTATTGAGAATACCCCTAAATTTTGTTTTGAAAAAGGAAATAAGTTTGAAGAAATTGAACTTAATTTAAAAGGCAAATATATCCTTTTAATAAATCCACAGATTCATATTTCTACTGCAGAAGCCTATGCTGGGGTCATGCCCAAAAAACCATTAATTTCGATTCAAGAAATCATTAAATCGCCGATAAAAGATTGGAAAGGTGTTTTAACAAACGATTTCGAAGAAAATATCCTTAAAAATCACCTAAAAATAGTAAGAATTAAAAACGATCTTTACGATTTGGGAGCTTCCTATGCCTCCATGACGGGAAGCGGTTCAACAGTTTTTGGTATTTTTGACAAAGAAGTTGAACCTGTTGAAAAATATTTTAAAGATTGCATTTTGTGGCAAGGAATGGCGTGAAAATTAGATAAGAATGCCCCAAAAAATTGTTTAAATAATTCGTGAATTTTTTCTTACAAAACTAACTCTTAAATATTAAATGTTAAAATAGTAATATTCCTTTGAAATTTCCCTAGTATAATCTAAATATTATCCAAAATTTCGATACTTTTTTTCCTTTATTTTCGGAAATACAATTTTTTTTTAGTTATTTCGCACCCGCAATCACTCATAATATTACAAATAGATGTGGTTCGGTATTACCAAAATTGTTTTAAATAAATATAATTATAAGCATGGCATCAGTTAGACCAGATGAGGTTTCTGCGATTTTGCGTGAGCAATTAGCAGGTGCGAAAACCGAAGCGGAACTAGAAGAAGTAGGAACTGTTCTCCAAATAGGAGACGGAGTAGCACGTATTTATGGACTTTCAAAAGTACAACAAGGAGAGTTAATTGAATTCGAAAATGGATTGAAAGGCTTAGCCCTAAATTTAGAAGAAGACAATGTTGGAGCAGTTTTATTAGGTGATTCAGCAGGTATTAAAGAAGGAGCAATAGCGAAACGTACCGGTGAAATTGCATCTGTAAAAGTAGGTGAAGGGATTATAGGACGTGTGGTTAATACTTTGGCTGAGCCAATAGATGGTAATGGGCCTATATTAGGAGAGCTTTTTGAAATGCCATTAGAAAGAAAAGCTCCAGGAGTAATTTATCGTCAACCCGTTACTGAGCCTTTACAAACAGGTATTAAAGCTATTGATGCAATGATTCCAATTGGACGTGGACAACGTGAGTTGGTTATTGGTGACCGTCAAACTGGTAAAACCGCTGTGTGTATTGATACTATAATTAATCAAAAAGAATTTTTCGATAAAGGCGAACCGGTTTATTGTATATATGTAGCCTGTGGTCAAAAAGCATCCACTGTAAAAGGTGTAGAGCAAACATTGAGACGCTATGGAGCTATGGATTACACAGTTATTGTGAATGCTGGTGCTTCTGATCCTTCTCCAATGCAATTTTTTGCTCCTTTTACTGGTGCTGCTATCGGTGAATATTTCAGAGATACTGGCCGTCCTGCCTTAGTAATTTATGATGACTTGTCTAAGCAAGCTGTAGCTTATCGTGAAGTTTCTCTATTACTTCGTCGTCCACCAGGCCGCGAGGCTTATCCTGGTGATGTATTCTATCTTCACTCCAGACTATTGGAGCGTGCAGCTAAGATTAATCAATCTGATGCCATAGCACAAGATATGAATGACTTACCTCCTTCTTTGAAAGGAAAAGTGAAAGGTGGTGGTTCATTAACAGCTTTACCAATTATTGAAACTCAAGCTGGTGACGTTTCTGCTTATATTCCTACTAACGTAATTTCAATTACAGACGGTCAAATATTTTTAGAGTCTAACTTATTTAATGCGGGTATTCGTCCTGCCATAAACGTAGGTATTTCGGTATCGCGAGTGGGTGGAAATGCTCAAATTAAATCTATGAAAAAAGTGGCTGGTACGCTTAAATTAGACCAAGCTCAGTTTCGTGAGCTAGAAGCGTTCTCAAAATTTGGTTCTGATTTAGATGCAGCTACCAAATTGGTAATTGAGCGTGGTCGCAGAAACCAAGAAATTTTGAAGCAAGGGCAATATTCGCCTTCACCAGTTGGAGACCAAGTGGCCATGATATTTGGCTCAATAAATGGTATGATGGATGATGTTCCTGTTAAGAAGGTTAAAGAATATGAAACTGAATTCTTGACACTTTTGAAAGCAACCAAACCGGAAGCAATTGAAAGTTTAGCTCAAGGCAAAATGGACAAAGAAATTACGGATTTCATCTTAAAATTTGGAAAAGATTTGGCCAAGAAGTATGCCTAATTTTTGATAGCTGTCTTTATCGCAATTATCATTAATCTAAATCATTAATAGACAAAATGGCTTCATTAAAAGAAGTAAGAAATAGAATAGTATCAGTAAACTCAACGATGCA